>CACZOW010000125.1 GCA_902782885.1 uncultured Ruminococcus sp.
AATCCGAACCGGTCAAGCGTCTCCCGCGCGAACTCCGCGAACCGCACGCAGTCGTTTTCCGCGGCGTAGCTGTGCCACGAGAAAAAGTCCAGCGGGGCCCGGGTCTCCGGCGCGGAAATGTACTCCATAAACTTCAGGAAAAACTCGGTGAAATACGCGGTGCGCGGAGAGATGTTGGCGTCCGGCGCCGCTTCCGCCTGCACTACAGAGTAGAAGCCGCAGCTGGCGTAGCCGCCGATCTTGAGGGCGGGGAAGCACTGCTTCAGATGATTGGCCGCGACGCGGTACAGCTCGAAAAACTGTTCCATAGAGCCGCGCCACATGGGATTGACGGCGGGATCGGGCTCGTTGTCCGGTTCGTTCCAGATCTCCCAGTATTCGAGCCCCAGCCGGTACCCGTCCGCCCAGCCCTCGTTGTAGTGACGGATGATATGTTCGCATATGCGGGCCCATTTGGCGTTGTCCGCGGGCGGGAAGGTGCGGTACGCTTTGCCGAACGGATCGTTTTCGATGGTGCAGCCCAGGCGGTAGAACGCCTGGGCGCCCTGCTCTTTGAGGCTCACGATCAGGTGATCGGTGGCAACGAAATCGTAATTTTCCGCCCTTGTCTCGTCCGCGTCGAAGTCCCGGAACACGTTCGCGATGTCAACATACCGGAACCCCCCGTACGCCCCGCCCGTGTCGTGCAGCCGCGAATACGGTATATGCGCTTCTTTCAGGTAATGCATGTGCCGCGCGCTGCCGTATATGTACGGCGCGTTGTTGATGCCGTGCAGCGGCTTGATCCGGTCCTGCGTTCCCGGCGCGGCGGGCGCCTGCAGCTCCAGCGTGACTTTGCGGTCAATATCGTATCCGTTCATTACTGTCTCTCCTTAGCTTCCGGCTCACATCTGGTGCTTCACGATCTTGTATTCGTCGTCCGGGTCGTAATACGGACAATCCCGGAACGTATCAGTCATGAACTTCTCCATCTCGTCTTCGTCGAGGTCAATATCGCACGTATACTCTTCATATTCCTCGTCGTATATGTAGTGTGCACAACGCTCGCACTTCGCGTTTCCTGCCGCCACCGGGCTCACCTGCCTTTTCGATTCGACATTTTAGTTTCAAACGCGTTTTTTGTCAATCTGTTTGCACCGCGGGTCATATTGACTCCGCCCCGCTTTGGTGGTATTCTTTCGTTGACGGCCGGCAAAGGCAGAGAGGAGCGCGGAAATGGCATCGGGACTGGGCACACTGGAGCTCGCGCATCAATTTATAAGAGCGCATGTGAAGGCGGGGGACAAGTGTATTGACGCCACCTGCGGCAGAGGGCGGGACACTGCGCTGCTGTGCGAACTCGCGGGGCCGGAGGGCAAAGTGCTGGCGTTTGACATACAGCCCGAAGCCGCAGAGGCGACCCGGAAACTGCTCGCGGAGCGGGGGCACGCAAACGCGGAAGTAATATTGACCTCCCACGCGCGGATGGGCGAGTACGCGGAGGACGGGAGCGTTGCCGCCGTGATGTTCAATTTCGGCTGGCTGCCCGGCGGCAGTCACGACATCTACACGCTCCCCGAAAGCTCGCTGGCGGCGCTGGAACAGGCGCTCAGGCTGCTGAAGCACGGCGGGGTCGTGTCCATGTGTATCTATTACGGGCGCAACAACGGCTACGCCGAACGCGACGCGCTGCTGGAGGCGGTCACAAAACTTGACCCGGAAAACTACACGGTGCTGCGCACGGAATTCGTGAACCGCGCCGGAGAGCCGCCCATCGCGGTATTTATCATAAAGGAGTAGAAAAACATGAAAATTGCTGTTATCACCGGCGCGTCCAGCGGAATGGGGCGCAGATTCGCGGAAACGTGCGACAATTACGGTCCCTTCGACGAAGTGTGGGTCATTGCCCGCCGCGCCGACCGGCTGGAGGAGCTCAAACAGAGCGTTAAATACCCGGTGCGTCCGGTGTCAATGGATCTGACCGACCGCGCCAACCTGACCAGGTACCGGGAGCTGCTGGCCGCGGAGAAGCCCGAGGTCCGGCTGCTGGTCAACGCGGGCGGTTTCGGACGGTTCGAGGCGTTCACCGA
>CACZOW010000126.1 GCA_902782885.1 uncultured Ruminococcus sp.
GACCAGCTGGCTGATGGGATTATACCCTTTTTCGGACAGCGCGTCGTAAACGTCGTTGAGGATGCTCTTGATAAGGCGCTGACGCTCGTTGATCTTTGAGAAGAAAATTGTTCCGGAACTCTCCATGCTATCCACCTCTTTTTTTATTTCCGCGGCTCTGTGCGAGTCTGATCATTCCATGTAAAATTCCCGGAAGATCGAGTCCTTGGGCAGCTCAAGCTTTGCTACGCCGGCAAAAGGCTCAAGACATTCGGGAGGAACGATCCGGGAGAATCTGTATTTGTTTTCGTCGTCAAGTTCCTCGTACATAGGCATGATCTTGTGCTTCAGATACAGGATCTCGTACTCATACGAGGAATTGAAGAAGAAATCGGCGTACTGCTTCATCGGTTTGATATATTTTTCTTCGCCTTTGCGCACGTTCTGCCACATGTCGATCGTGGTGGTGACCGGTGAATTGCGGTGAACGCTGTCCCGGATGGCGCGGCGCATAAAGCGGATCTGTTTCGGATTGACGATCAGCGACTCCCCGTGGAAACTGCCGGAATAGTAATCGAACGGGCAGATGTAGACTCTGAACACACGGTGGAAATCGATGCCGGCGATCAGCGCGGGATTAAGCGACTGTATGCCTTCCACGATGATCATATCTTTTTGGGTTGGCGTAAGCACTCTCGTTCCGGGCAGACTGCGGCCGGTATTGAAATCGTACTTGGGGATGGTGACTTCATTGCCGTTCAGATACGACGTCATGTCCGCTTTGAAACGCTCGACGTTGAACGCTTCGATGCATTCGAAATCGAGGTCCATCTTGTTCTCGGGCACGCGGCCGGCTTTGATCGACTGCTCGATCAGATAGTCACGGTCCTGATAATAGTCGTCCAGCGATATGACGGTGCAGTTGTACCCGTCGAGCGTCAGTTTTTCCGCCAGCAGATTTGAGAACGTGGTCTTTCCGGAGGATGAAGGTCCGGTGATCAGCACGATGTCCGTAAGGCTCTCGGTGCAGTTGATGTCAGCGACGTGTATCTCGCTGAGCAGCATCTCGAACTGCAGCTGGATGCGGGACTCGGAAAAATTGATCAGGCCTTCCAGGTCGGTGGAAGCGTATTTGTTTACATGCTGTGCGGAATAAAACATTCAGTATCCCCTCAAGTTTGATAAGTTTGTTTCCGTTTCCGGTACCGGAGCGGTCCGGGCCGTGACCCGGGAAACGCTCCGGCAGTATAAAGGTCATCAGTAAGCGATGCCCTGCGCGTACATGGCTTTTGCCACTTTCTCAAAGCCGGCGATATTGGCGCCCGCTACGAGGTTGCCCGCCATGCCGTAATCGGCCGCGGCTTTGCTGATGTTATGATAGATGTTTACCATAATGTCGTGCAGCTTATTGTCGACTTCGTCGAACGTCCAGGAGTAGCGCATGCTGTTCTGGGACATTTCGAGCGCGGAGGTGGCAACACCGCCGGCGTTGGCCGCTTTGGCAGGTCCGAACAGCAGTCCGGCGTCCTGGAACGCGGCAATGGCTTCCGGTGTGGAAGGCATGTTGGCTCCCTCGCCTACTGCTTTGCAGCCGTTTTCGATTAGCAGTTTGGCGGAGTCGGCGTCGATCTCGTTCTGAGTGGCGCACGGCAGCGCGATGTCGCACTTGATGGACCAGATGCCGCTGCAGCCCGCCGTGTATTTGGCGTCGGGTCTGTAATTTACGTATTCGCTGATGCGCGCGCGTTTGACCTGTTTGATCTCTTTGATGGCATCGAGGTCAATGCCCGCCGCGTCGTAGATATAGCCGCCGGAGTCGGACATGGCAACGACTTTAGCGCCCAGCTGCGTTGCTTTCTCCACAGCGTAGGTGGCAACGTTGCCCGAACCGGACACCACGACAGTTTTGCCTTTGAAGCTGTCTCCCGAGGCATTCAGCGCGGCTTCCATAAAGTAGCAGAGGCCGTAGCCTGTAGCCTGCGTTCTGGCGAGAGAACCGCCCCACTCGAGGCCTTTGCCGGTGAGCACGCCGGTGAATTCGTTGCGCAGACGTTTGTACTGGCCGAACATATAACCGATCTCTCTGGCGCCGGTGCCGATATCGCCCGCGGGAACGTCCGTATCCGCGCCGATATGCTTTGAGAGCTCGGTCATGAAGCTCTGGCAGAAGCGCATTACTTCAGCGTCGGATTTGCCTTTGGGGTCAAAGTCGCTGCCGCCTTTGCCGCCGCCGATGGGCAGACCGGTAAGTGAGTTTTTAAATATTTGTTCAAAGCCCAGGAACTTCATAATGGAGATATTGACCGACGGATGCAGACGGATACCGCCCTTGTAGGGACCGATCGCGCTGTTGAACTGCACGCGGAAACCGCGGTTGACGCGCACCTTCCCGCTGTCGTCGACCCACGGAACGCGGAAAATAATCTGGCGCTCCGGCTCTACGATACGGTCAAATATGCCTGCCGCTACCCATTCCGGATGCTTTTCGGCAACAGGCTCCAGCGTCTCGAGCACTTCCGTAACTGCCTGATGAAATTCCGGCTCGCCGGGATTCCTTTTGATCACTGCTTCGAGCACACTTCCGAGGATCTTAAGCTTGTCTTTCGGTTCTTGCTTTGTTTCGCACATACTACCATACTCCTTTTAGCAAAATACAAAAGCCGCGAGCGATCCGATAAGGACCAACTCTCTTTTGATTATATCACGGAACCCGCTTTCAATGCAATAAAAAAATGGCCGGCGGATCACTCTGCCGGCCACAAAAATTATGCATCCTGATCAGACAGTATCTGAACGAAGGCGCTTATTTCTTTTTCTTCTTACTCCCTGCGATAATGACGCCGGCAACGATAGCGGCGACCGCTACGGCGGCAACGACGCCGACGATGATCCAGGTCGTCTTGTTGTCTTTCTTAACTTCGTCCTTCTCCTTTGTATCGTCCTTGGGAGCGTCGGTGGCCTTCGGGGCGTCGGTAGGCTTCGGCGCTTCGGTGACTACGGGAGCGTCGGTGGGCTGCGGAGCTTCGGTGACTACAGGCGCATCGGTAGGCTTCGGGGCTTCAGTCGGCGCAGCGGTAGCTTTGTCCGGGAAAGCCTTGGCGAAATCGCCGTCGAACGCAAGCGCGGCCTCTTCGGTGCCGAAGAACGCGATCCAGTCGATATCCATCTCGACATCCTGGGCGGGCGTGCCGTTCAGCACGTCAAATCTGAAACCGAGCCATACGTCCTCATTGTCAACGGCATTTTTCTTGAATGAGGCAATAACAGTGGGATCCGCCACGACCGTCTGCCAGTCGGGATTTGCCCAGTCGTAAGTTAACGCGGTAGAATAACCGCCGGTTGCGCCGGTAACAGAAGAAGTGTACATGAAGATCTCGCCGGAGCCGGCTTTATCCTCGATGTTGGCGAGTTTGACTCTGAACGCCACATAGGGATAATCCTTGCAGGAGATCTCATCGTCCACATCAAAGAAGTTCGAGAAATTCAGATCATACTTGCAGTCGAAAGCGCCTTCGGGCACGTATACGTGCAGCGTTCCGTCATCATTCTGCTCAAACTCTACCTGATCGCCGGGGGCGCAGTCGCTGAGATCGTAATCCGCCATCTTGAAGTAAACTTCGTAGGGATTAGGATCATCGCAGCCGAGCTCGTTCTTGGGACCGTCAAGTTTAGGCAGCGCACCGTAGCGGGCGCCCTCGGGTTCGGTCACATAGTCAACATACATACGCAGAGAAAGCTTCTTTACGTACTCGCCGTCTCTCAGCACAGCCTGTCCGGGATAAGTTGCCTGCGCGGACCAGACGCCGACTCCGGTACCGTCTTCCGCACCGGAAAGTTCAAGATAGTACGTTCCGGCGGCCACAGGAGTCTCAAATTCAAAGCCGAGCACGGAGTTGTCTTCGAAATTCTCGAAAACCTCAGGACCGTTGAGCGGAGCGGCGGCAACAGTGGTCTGATAATCTTTGTCCCATTTCCAGAGCGTTACGGTAAGATTACCGATGTTATCGGACCAGCTGGGGCATACGAACGCGATGCGGGTGGCTTCTCCGACAGTCGTGAAAACAGAACCGATCGTGTCGAATCCCTGACCGTCCATACGCA
>CACZOW010000127.1 GCA_902782885.1 uncultured Ruminococcus sp.
AATAGACGTTCATCGCCGTTATTGTACATCTTTGCCCGGCGTTTGACAAAGATTTCGGGCATATTTCCCGGATATTTCCCGGGGGCGTAGAAAAATTGCGCCAAACGGTATCAAAACCGGCAGAAGGTCGATCAGTTCCTGCTCTGCCGGTACGGATATTCGATCAGCCGGATCTATAAAAAAGGTATAACGTACCCTCGCGCTTCACGCGTCGATGGTCGAAATATTCAAGGTGGTCTCCTCCAAAACGTCCAGCAGGATGCGAACCGTATCCAGCGAAGTCAATGCAGTGACGTTGTTCTCCGCGGCGGCCCTGCGTATCGCGGCGCCGTCACCGTAATGCAGGCCTGAAAGAACGGCACGGGTGTTGACAACGTAACTGACATATCCGGCCCGGAGCGAATCGAGCACTTCGCTGCTGCTCTCGCCGGGCTTCTTCAGGATACGCGTCCTGATCCCGTTCTCACGCAGGACCTGACCGGTCAAGGCGGTTGCCTCAATATTGAAGCCCATCCGGTAGAAACGCCGGATCAGCGGCACTACTTCCTCTTTGTCCTCGTCGGCAACGCTGACCAGCACCGTTCCGTAATTCCGGAGCTTCAATCCGGACGCGGTCAATGCCTTATATGCCGCGCGATGCAGCTTTTTGTCGTACCCGATCGCTTCACCTGTGGATTTCATCTCCGGCGACAAATAAGAATCCATTCCGTGCAGTTTAGAGAAGGAAAATGCCGGGACTTTGACGTAATAACGCTCTTTTTCCGGGAGGTACCGCATAAAAAAGCCTTGCTCCCTAAGCGTCACGCCCAGCATGGCCAGAGTGCCGATATCCGCCAGATTGCAGCCGGTCGCCTTAGAGATGAACGGCACGGTGCGCGATGAGCGCGGATTAACTTCTATGATATATACTTTGCCCTCGCGGTCGACAATAAACTGTATATTGAACAAGCCCACTATACCGATGCCCAGTCCGAGCCTTTCGGTGTAATCCTGAATAGTGTCTTTGACGTTTTGCGACAAGCTGTAGGAAGGATACACGCTGATCGAATCCCCGGAATGTATGCCGGTCCGTTCCACCAGTTCCATTATGCCCGGCACGAATACGTGCGCGCCGTCGCAGACCGCGTCGACTTCCACTTCTTTGCCGCGGATGTATTTATCTACCAGCACCGGTTTGTCCGCGTCCACAGAGAACGCCGCCGCCAGGTATTCCCGCATATGTTCTTCTTTGGCCACGATCTGCATAGCGCGGCCGCCCAGCACGAAACTGGGGCGCACCAGCACCGGATAGCCGATCTCATTGGCGGCATTGACGCCTTCCTCAATGCTTTTTACAGCCCGGCCTTCCGGCTGCGGGATGCCCAGCTCCAGCAGCAGTTTTTCAAACTTGTCCCGGTCTTCCGCGCGGTCAATGGCCTCGCAGTCCGTACCGATGATGGCAACGCCGCGCTCTTTCAGCGGCCGGGCGAGATTGATCGCAGTCTGGCCGCCCAGCGTCGCGATGACGCCCTCAGGCTGCTCCAGCTGTACGATATTCATCACGTCTTCGGTGCAGAGCGGCTCAAAGTAAAGCTTGTCCGCGCAGGTGTAGTCCGTGGAGACGGTCTCCGGGTTGTTGTTGACGATGATCGCCTCGTAGCCCGCGCGCCGCAGCGTCTGAACCGCGTGCACGGTGGAATAGTCGAATTCCACGCCCTGGCCGATTCGGATCGGACCGGAGCCCAGCACGATGATCTTCTTTTTCCCGGATACCCGGGATTCGTTCTCTTCTTCGTATGTGGAGTAGAAGTAGGGAATGTAGCTTTCGAATTCCGACGCACAGGAGTCGATCATTTTATACACGGGGAGGATGCCGCCGGCCTGCCTCAGCCGGAAGATCTCGAGTTCGGTCCGTCCCCACAATCCGGCGATCGCCCGGTCGGAAAACCCGAGTCTTTTTGCTGCGCGCAGTTCCGGAAGCTCCCCTGGATGCGCCTTCAGCGTCTGTTCCATCTCTACTATATTGCGGAGTTTGCGCAGGAAAAACCGGTCGATCCCGGTCGCTTCCGCCGGGGCTTCCACATTGCGGTCCAGCCGCAGCAGCGCCGCCAGCGCGTATATACGGTCGTCGGTCCCGGCTTTAACATAGTCCAGCAATTCCTGCCGGCTCCAGTTGTCGAATTTCGGCAGGTGCAGGTGATACGCCCCGATCTCCAGCGAGCGGATGCCTTTCAGCAGGCTTTCTTCAAACGTGCGGCCAATGCTCATCACCTCGCCGGTCGCTTTCATCTGGGTGGAAAGGGTGTTGTCCGCGTCGGCAAATTTGTCGAAGGGGAAGCGGGGCATTTTGGTGACAACATAATCCAGCGACGGCTCGAACGCCGCGGGCGTGTTGGCGATACGGATCTCGTCCAGCGTCATACCTATTCCGACCTTCGCGGATACGCGGGCGATCGGATATCCGCTCGCCTTGGAAGCCAGCGCGGAAGAGCGCGACACGCGTGGGTTTACTTCAATTAAGTAATACTGTGAAGAATCCGGATCCAGCGCGAACTGCACGTTGCAGCCGCCCTCTATCCCGAGCGCCCGGATGATCTTGAGCGCACTGTCCCGCAGCATCTGATAATCCTTATTGCTCAGCGTCTGCGAGGGGCACACCACGATCGAATCTCCGGTATGTATGCCTACGGGATCCAGATTTTCCATATTGCAGACGGTGATCGCCGTATCGCTGCGGTCGCGCATGACTTCATATTCGATCTCTTTGTAGCCTTTTACGCTCTTTTCCACCAGTACCTGACCCACGGGAGAGAGCTCCAGCGCGTGTTTCATCAGCGTGCGGAATTCGTCAGGATCATCGGCAAAGCCGCCGCCCGTGCCGCCCAGCGTGAACGCCGGGCGCAGTACCACCGGATAACCGATCTGTTCCGCGATCTTCAACCCTTCCTCCACGGAAAATGCAGTCTCAGAAGGCAGCACCGGTTCGCCGATCGATTCGCACAGCTGCTTGAACCGTTCGCGGTCTTCCGCGTCCTCGATCGAGCTGCTCCGGGTCCCCAGCAGTTCCACGCCGCATTCGGTGAGCACGCCTTTCCGCTCCAGCTGGATCGCCAGGTTCAGACCGGTCTGACCGCCGATGCCGGGCAATATCGCGTCCGGCCGCTCGTACCGGAGGATCTTGGCAATATACTCCAGCGTCAACGGCTCCATATACACTTTGTCGGCAATGGAGGTATCCGTCATGATCGTGGCGGGATTGGAGTTGCACAGGATGACTTCGTAGCCTTCTTCTTTCAGCGCCAGGCACGCCTGCGTTCCGGCATAGTCGAATTCGGCCGCCTGTCCGATCACGATTGGGCCGGAGCCGATCACCAGTATTCGTTTCAGATCGGTGCGTTTCGGCATATCATTTTTCCTTTTCCATCAGATGTATGAAGCGGTCGAACAGGTACAGACTGTCCCGGGGGCCCGGCGCGCTTTCGGGGTGGTACTGGACGCTGAGCACGTTGTCCGCGTCGCTTTTCAGGCCTTCCACCGTGCCGTCCAGCAGATTGCGGCGGTTCACCCGGAGCGGCGTGCCGGAGAGGCTGGCCTCGTTGACCGCGTACGAATGATTCTGCGACGTGATCTCGATCCGGCCGGTCTCCACATCCACGACGGGGTGATTGCCGCCGCGGTGCCCGAATTTGAGTTTGTAGGTATTGCCGCCGTACGCCAGCGCGATGATCTGATGCCCCAGGCAAATGCCGAATATCGGAAAACTGCCGATCAGTCCGCGGACGGCCGCGATGGTCTCGGGCACGTCGGTGGGGTCGCCGGGGCCGTTGGATATGAAAATGCCGTCCGGCCGCATCTCGCGGATCGCCGCGGCGGAGGTGTTCCAGGGGACAACGGTCACACGGCACCCGTGCCCGGTCAGACAGCGTACGATATTCTGCTTCATGCCGCAGTCAACGGCGACCACGTGATACCGCGCGCCGGGCGCTCCGGCTGTATAGATTTGGGGGCAGCTGACCCTGGCCACCGCGTCGGTAGGAGGTGTATACGCTGCCAACCGGTCCAGCCCTTCCGCGAGCGATGTTCCGGCGCCGGTAATCAGCGCTTTCATGCTGCCGTGGTCGCGTATCGTGCGGTTCAGCCGGCGGGTGTCGATGTTGCAGACCCCCGGTATTCCCAGGCGCGCCATAACGCTGCCCAGCGTTTCTTCGGAGCGGCAGTGGGACGGTTCGTCGTTGTACTCCCGCACGATCAGCGCGCCGATGGACGGCCGGGCGGTCTCGTAATCCTCCGGCGCCATGCCGTAGTTGCCGATCAGCGGGTAGGTCATCACCACGGCCTGATCGGTGTACGAAGGATCCGACAGGATCTCCTGATAGCCGGTCATAGAGGTGTTGAACACGATCTCGAGGATGCGCTCCTCCGCGGCGCCGAAGGCCCGGCCGCAGTACTCCTGTCCGTTTTCCAGTATTATTTTCCGGTCCGGTCGTGTTGCCATGAGTTGTCTCCTATTTGACCTGCTCGGACAGCCGCTGCTCGAAGCGGCTCCTGCCCGTATCCGCCGGGACGGGCGATGGATACCGGCCGTCAAAACACGCGCTGCAGTAATCCGCGTTTCCGGCCAGATCTCCCAGCCGTTCCACCGGCAGGAAGCCCAGGGAGTCAACGCCGATAATCTCCGCGATCTCGCTCACCGAATGCCGGCAGGCAATAAGGCTGTCCTGCGAATCGATATCCGTGCCGTAATAGCACGGAAACAGAAACGGCGGCGCGGAGACCAGCATATGGATCTCCCGGGCGCCGGCTTCCCGCAGCAGTGCCACGATCCGCCCGCCGGTGGTCCCGCGGACAATAGAATCATCTATCAGTATGATGCGCTTGCCCGCAACCACGTCTTTTATCACGGACAATTTGATCTTGACCTGATCCGACCGGTCTTCGGGGGCAATAAAAGTCCGCCCGATATACTTGTTCTTTATGAGCCCGATGCTGTACGGGATCCCGGATGCCCGGCTGTAGCCCAGCGCGGCGTCCAGTCCGGAATCCGGCACGCCGATCACCGTATCTGCCGCGATCGGATGGGTCTCCGCCAGCACTTTTCCGGCATCGAGCCGCGCCTGATGCACCGAGCGCCCGTCGAGCACCGAATCCGGCCGGGCAAAATAGATATATTCAAAAATGCAGAGCCGCTTCCGCGCTTTTTCGCAATGCTCCCGCCGGGACGTCACACCGTCTTTGCTGAAGATCAGTATTTCTCCCGGCGCGATATCCCGGATGAATTCGGCGCCTACGGCCCGGAGCGCGCAGCTCTCGGAAGCCACGACGCACGTTCCGTCCTCGGTCCGGCCGTAGCAGAGCGGCCGGAAGCCGCGGGGATCCCGGGCGCAGATCAGTTTCTGCGGGGACATCAGGATCAGGGAGTACGCGCCGTCCAGGATGTTCATTGCCCGGCTGAGCGCGTCTTCGATCGACGGCGCCGCAAGCCGCTCTTTTGTGACGATATATGCGATGATCTCAGTGTCGCTGGAGGAGTGGAAGATCGCGCCGGACAGCTCCAGCGCGTTGCGGAGTTCCGCGGCGTTGGACAGGTTGCCGTTGTGCGCGATCGCCATGCGGCCTTTCTGGTGATTGACCTCGATCGGCTGGCAATTATTGCGCGTCGCGGCGCCGGTGGTGCCGTACCGGACGTGGGCCACGGCCATCGTGCCGTTAGGGAAGGCCGCCAGCGTGTCTTTGGAGAACACTTCGCTTACGAGCCCCAGATCTTTGTGGGACATGAACAGGCCGTCGTCGTTGACAACGATCCCGCAGCTTTCCTGCCCCCGGTGCTGGAGCGCGTACGATCCGTAGTAGCATATTGCCGCCGCGTTGACCGGGCGTTCGGCCATGACGCCGAACACGCCGCACTCTTCGTGAATACTCATGACTGCTGATCCTTTTTGCCTGCCTGCAGCTGTGCTTCCAGCCGCCGCATGATCTCCTGATACGCTTCCTCGACGCCGCCCAGATCCCGGCGGAACCGGTCCTTATCCAGCTTTTCGCCGGTCGCGCTGTCCCAGAGCCGGCAGGTGTCCGGACTGATCTCGTCCGCGAGGACGATGCTCCCGTCGGGCAGCCGGCCGAACTCCAGCTTGAAGTCCACCAGCGTGACGCCGCAGGACTTCCATATCCCGGTCAATATCGCGTTGATCTCCAGCGCGTATATGCGGATAGTATCCAGTTCTGATGCAGTCGCCAATCCCAGCGCCAGCGCGTGCGAATCGTTGAGCAGCGGATCGCCCAGCGCGTCATTTTTGTACGAGAATTCTATTGTCGGCGCCGCGAAAACGATCCCTTCCGGAACGCCGTAGCGGGCGGCAAACGACCCGGCGGAGCGGTTGCGGACAATGACCTCCAGCGGCACTATCGACACTTTTCTGACCAGTGTTTCGCGTTCGCTGAGCTCTTCAACGAAATGAGTGGGAATGCCACGTTCCGCGAGCAATCGCATCAGCAGATTGCTCATGCGGTTGTTGATCACGCCTTTCCCGCGTATTGTCCCGCGCTTCCGGCCGTTGAACGCTGTGGCGTCATCCTTGTACGAAACGATCAGCAGCTCCGGGTCATCAGTGGCAAACACCTTCTTCGCCTTGCCCTCGTATAGCAGCTCGCCTTTTTCCATCCTGCCGCACCTCCCGGCTGTCAATATAAATAAAGAAAAGGCGCCTCTGAGCCCGATGCTCAAAGACGCCATTGCCTTTACGTGCGAAATTATACAATCACGATCAGCAAATTGCAAGCACCATTTACCATTTGCCCTTTGCCCCTTGCCCTTTGCCCTTTGCCCCTTGCCCTTTGCCCTTTGCCATTTAAAAAAGTGGTTGCATCCCGCCGCGCGCTTTGGTATAATACGCGGTGCTGTCAAAGTACGCACGGCCGCGGATCCGCAGGATCCTGACGAAAGTTCCCCTGCGGACGGGAAGCGACCGGAGGTTAAAACAAGGAGGAAAACAAAATGGCAGTTATTTCAATGAAGCAGTTGCTTGAAGCAGGTGTGCACTTCGGACACCAGACCCGCAGATGGAACCCCAAGATGGCGGAGTACATCTTCACCGAGAGAAACGGAATTTACATCATTGACCTTCAGAAGACAGTGAAGAAGATCGATGAAGCGTATTACTTCCTTTCCGACATTGCCAAAAACGGCGGCACGCTGCTGTTCGTCGGCACCAAGAAGCAGGCTAAGGACTCTATCTACGAAGAAGCGGTCAGAGCCGGACAGTATTACGTGAACAACAGATGGCTGGGCGGCATGCTCACCAACTTCAAAACGATCCGTCAGCGTATTGACCGGCTGAACAAGCTGGACCTGATGGAGCAGGACGGCACCTTTGACCGTCTGCCCAAGAAAGAAGTTACTCAGCTCCGCAACGAGCGCGAGAAACTCGAGAAGAACCTGGGCGGTATCCGGACGATGAAGAGACTGCCTTCCGCGCTGTTCGTAGTTGACCCCAGAGTCGAGAAGAACGCCGTTGCCGAAGCGCGCAAGCTGGGTATCCCGGTGGTAGCGATCGTTGACACCAACTGCGACCCCGACGAAGTGGATTACGTGATCCCGGGCAACGACGACGCCATCCGCGCCGTTAAGCTCATCGCGGGCAAGATGGCCGACGCCTTCATCGAGGGCAACGAAGGCCAGGAAGGCATGGAGAATGCCATGGAAGCCGAGGCTGCGGCCGAAGCGGAAGAAGCTCAGGCGTGATCCGTATGGCCGGCTGAGACTGCTGAAAACACTACTTAAATATTCAGGAGGAAATCGATATGGAAGTTTCACTTCAAATGATCAAAGAATTAAGAGAAATGACGTCTGCCGGTATCAACGACTGCAAGAAAGCGCTCGTTGAGGCTGAAGGCGACCTTGAAAAAGCCGCAGTGATCCTGCGCGAAAAAGGCCAGGCTACCGCCGCTAAAAGAGCGGGCAGAGTTGCCAGCGAAGGCATCGTGGATTCCTACATCCACGGCGGCGGCCGCATCGGCGTGCTCGTAGAAGTCAACTGCGAGACCGACTTTGTTGCGAAAAACGAGAAGTTCCGCGAATTCGTGCATGACGTAGCGCTGCAGATCGCGTCTTCCTCTCCGCTGTACGTCTCCAAAGAGGACGTGCCTCAGGAAGATATCGATAAAGAAAAAGAAGTGCTTCGTCAGCAGGCGCTCAACGAAGGCAAGCCCGAGAAGATAGTCGACAGAATGGTGGAAGGCCGCATCAGCAAATTCTACGATGAGTACTGCCTGCTCGAGCAGCAGTCGGTCAAGTATCCGGATATGAAGATCAAAGATCTGCTTACCGATCTGATCCGCATCATCGGCGAAAAGATCACGATCCGCCGCTTTGTCCGCTACGAGCGCGGCGAGGGCATCGCGAAAGCTGAAGAGTGATAAACACTCACATCGATTTCAAAGGGGTTAGTCATAACCCCTTTTTTTAAAACCGATCCGGTCTCTGCCGGGTCCGCAAACGCCTGGGAGGGAATATCAAATGGACAACAAACCGGTCTACAAAAGAGTACTGATCAAAGTCAGCGGCGAGGCGCTGGCAGGGAAGCCTGAGGGCGGCAAAGGCCGCGGCTTCGGACTCAGTCAGGATATGCTGACTGATGTGGCGAAACATATTGCCCTCATTCACGAAATGGGCGTGGAAGTGGCGATAGTTGTCGGCGGCGGCAATTTCTGGCGCGGCGCCCAGAGCAAGTCTATGGACCGCACCAGAGCGGACCACATGGGCATGCTGGCCACCGTTATGAATTCGCTGGCGCTGGCGGACGCGCTGGAGCAGCAGGATTTGGACGTGCGGGTGCAGACCGCCATCGAGATGCGCCAGATCGCGGAGCCGTACATCCGCAACCGCGCCATCCGGCACCTGGAGAAGGGCCGCGTGGTCATTTTCGGCTGCGGCACCGGCAACCCGTTCTTTACCACCGACACGGCCGCGGCGCTGCGGGCGGTGGAGATCGACGCCGACGTGATACTGCTGGCGAAGAACGTTGACGCCGTGTACGATTCCGACCCGGCGAAGAACCCCGACGCGAAGCGCTTCACCGAACTTACTCACGACGAAGTGCTGCGCCGCGACCTGAAAGTTATGGATTCCACCGCGGCCTCGCTCTGCCGGGACAACGGCGTTAAGATCCACGTTTTCGGCATCAGCGATCCGGACAATATCCTCCGCGCCGTTCGCGGCGAGACCGTGGGCACGCTGATCAGCTGAGCCGTTCCCGCATCCGCACGGAGGTCAATATGTACGACAGAGTTTACAATTTTTCGTCCGGTCCCGCCGTGATGCCCGAGCCGGTGCTGGCGCGCGCGGCGGCGGAAATGCTGAACTACCGGGGCTCCGGCATGTCGGTTATGGAAATGAGCCACCGCTCGGCGGTATACGACGGCATCATAAAGGACGCCGAGGTGCTGCTGCGCGAGCTGATGGGGATACCGGAAGAGTACGAGGTGCTGTTCCTGCAGGGCGGCGCGTCGCTGCAGTTCGATATGCTGCCCATGAACCTGGCGACCGGCAGCGGCAAAGTGGATCTGGTCCACACGGGCATGTGGTCCGGCCGTGCGCTGAAAGAGCTTAAAAAGCTGGCGGTGCCGCGGGTCGTCGCGTCTTCCGAAGACAAAACATTCACATATATCCCGGCACTCACCGCGGATATGTTCGATCCGGACGCGGATTACGTGCACGTGTGCTGGAACAATACGATCTACGGAACGCGCTACAGCGAATTGCCGCCGTGCAGCGCGCTGGTAGTGGCCGACATGTCGTCGTGCATATTGTCCGAGCCGGTGGACGTCAGCAAGTTCGGCTGCATCTTCGCGGGGGCGCAGAAGAATCTGGGACCGGCGGGATTGACCATCGTGATCATCCGGAAGGACCTGATCGAACGCGCGCCGGAGGGATTGCCCACGATGCTGAGCTACCGCACCCACGCGGAGCAGCGCTCGCTGTACAACACGCCGCCCACGTACGCCATCTACATGTGCAAGCTGGTGCTGGAGTGGCTGCGCGATCTGGGTGGGGTAGAGGCTATCGCTCCGGTCAACCGCCGCAAAGCCGCCATGATATACGATTTTCTTGACGGCAGCCGCATGTTCCGCGCTACGGTAAGCGGCAAAGACCGCTCCATCATGAACATTCCGTTCGTGACGGGGGACAAGGAGCTGGACGCGAAGTTCGTCGCCGCCGCCGATGCCGCGGGATTCAAGAACCTGAAGGGCCACCGCAGCGTGGGCGGGATGCGCGCGTCGATCTACAACGCGATGCCGGAGGAAGGTGTCCTGCGCCTGGTGGAATTCATGCGCGGATTCGAGAAAAACGCCTGATATTTGCAAATCGCCGTTTAATATGGTATTATAACGCCACGAGCGGTTTATACACGAGCGAATTTCCGAAAAAGGAGTGATCGGATATGGTAAACAAAGACGATTACAAACAGTTCAGCGATAAAATGGACAAAACGATCAGCCTGCTCAAAGAGCAGATGAACACCGTGCGCGCCGGCCGCGCCAACCCCGCCATTCTGGATAAGCTGACCGTGCCTTACTACGGCACCGAGACGCCTATCAACCAGATCGCCGGTATCTCCGTGCCGGAAGCCCGGCTGCTGGTCATCACGCCCTGGGACTCCTCGGCGCTGAAAGAGATCGAAAAGGCGATACAGCGTTCCGATATCGGCATCAACCCGGCCAACGACGGCAAGGTCATCAAACTGGTGTTCCCGCCCCTCACCGAGGAGCGCCGCAGACAGCTCACCAAACTGACCAAATCCTACGGTGAGGATGCCAAGACCGCGATCCGCAACATCCGCCGCGACGCCATCGAGTTCTTCAAGAACCAGAAAAAGAAATCTGTCATCACCGAAGACGACCAGAAGGACGCCGAGAAGGAAATGCAGAACATCACCGACAAGCACATCACGCAGATCGACAAGGTCGTGGCCGAGAAGGACAAGGAACTGATGGAGATCTGACTTATGGCTGTAAAAGGCGGGTCGCGCCGGGACGGCGGCAAGGCAGCCGGCAGCTCCGCGGCGCCGGACAATATTAGTACAATCAGCGATGGCGGGGCATCCGGCAGGGTGCCGCGCCATATTGCGGTAATACCTGACGGCAACCGGCGCTGGGCGCGCAAACGGCACCTGCCCGCGGCGGCAGGCCATAAAGCAGGCGTGGAAGCGTACAAACAGCTGCTTTCGAACGCCGCGGACCGGGGCGTGAAGGCCGTCACCTTCTATGCGTTTTCCACGGAAAACTGGAAGCGCTCGCAGGACGAAGTGAGCGCGCTGATGAAGCTTTTGCTGGATAATCTGGTGAATTCCGACCGGATCCTGGGCAAAAACCGCGAAAAGATCAGATTTCTGATCGCCGGCGACCGCACGGGACTGGACGGAAAACTGGTGGAGGCGATAGAGGCGCTGGAAGCAAAGACCGCGGGCAACACGGAACTGATCGCCGTCATCTGCCTCAATTACGGCGGCCGGGACGAGATCGTGCGCGCCGCACGCAAGCTCGGTGAGCAGATCGCCGACGGGACGCTCCGCCCGGAAGATATCGACGAAGCGGCGCTCACCGCGGGACTGTACGTAAACGTACCGGATCCGGACCTGATCATCCGCACCAGCGGGGAACAGCGGCTCAGCAATTTCCTGCTGTGGCAGGCGGCATACTCGGAACTGTATTTTGCCGACGTGCTGTGGCCGGACTTCGACGCCGCGGAACTGGACAAAGCGCTCTCCGCGTATGCGATGCGGCAGCGCAGGTACGGCGGCTGACGGCCGGCGGAAACGCCCTGCGGCGCCGCGGTTTACTGAAAGGACAATGCCTATGAGAAAGCAAAGAGTTATTTCCGCCATTGTGCTGATCGCGCTGGCGGCGGCGGCAACGGCCCTCGGCAGCTACGTGCTGGGGGCGCTGATCCTGGTATTCATCTGCATGGGCATTTACGAGATATACAAAGCGTTTGAAAACAAAGGCTTCAGACCCGTGTACGCCATCGGCTTCTGCTTCGCGGTGCTCTTCCTGCTGCAGACGGTGTTCCAGACGCCGGAAATGATGAATCTGTACATCGGCGACACGTTCCTGGGCGGCGAGAACGGCGTGCTGAAAGGCTGCGCCAAGCTTCTCTCCGTAAACTGGGCGGTTATTTACTCCGTGCTGCTGCTCATCGTGCTGCTCACGGTAATGGTGTTCAAACACGATAAATACACTCCGGCGGATGCCGCGATAACGGTCTTTGGCGCCGCGTATGTGACGGTGCTGACGAGTTACTCCATGTCGCTCCGGGGGCTTGACGGCGGCAAGGGCGGTCTGTTTCTGTTCCTGCTGGCGCTGCTCACGGATATTGCCGCCGACACGGCCGCGTACGAAGTGGGTTCGCGCTGGGGCAAGCACAAGCTCATTCCGGCCGTAAGCCCCAAAAAGACCGTCGAAGGCAGCATCGGCGCGTTCGGCGGCGCGATACTGGCCGCGCTCATAATGGGTCTCCTGTTCACGCTCACCGGCTGGTTTACCGGCCTCAAACTGTACTGGTACCCGGTCATCGGCCTGATGGTGGGCTTCCTCGCGCAGGTGGGTGATCTGGCGGCGTCCATGGTCAAACGCTATGCGGGCATCAAAGATTTCAGCAACCTGATCCCCGGCCACGGCGGCGTGCTGGACCGGCTGGACAGCCTCATGTTCGTATTTCCCGCCGTTTACTATCTGGTGCGGCTGGTAATGTGATTCGGGCGGCGTATGGCAAGAACGATCGGTATCCTCGGTTCCACCGGGTCAATAGGCACGCAGACGCTTGAAGTCATCCGGGAGCTGAATTCCCGTCCCGAGACGATGGCCAATCCGCACTATGCCGTAAAAGTATTGACCTGCGGCGCCAACCGCGAACTGCTGCTGTCCCAGGCGCTGGAATTCCGGCCGGAGGTGCTTTGCACCGGAAAGCGGGAGGATGCGGATTGGCTGCGTGAAGAACTGGCCGAGGCGCGCAAGCGGGGCGAAGAGATCGAACCGGGTGTAAATATCCTGTACGGCGACGAGGGACTTACCCAAGCTGCGGCAACGAAAACAGATATTACCGTTACGGCCATCGTCGGCATGCGCGGACTCAGACCCACGCTGGCGGCGATCGGGGCGGGCAACGACATTGCCCTCGCCAATAAAGAAACGCTGGTAGCGGGCGGCAGCATCGTGATGCGGGCGGCGCGGGAAAAAGGCGTGCGAATATTGCCCGTGGACAGCGAGCACTCCGCAGTGTTCCAGTGCCTGGAAAGCGCGTTCGCGAGCGGACGCAACGCGGTGGAAAAGCTGATACTCACCGCTTCGGGCGGTCCGTTCCGCAGTTATACGCCTGCGCAGCTGGAGGCGGTCACGCCGGCGGAAGCGCTCAGGCATCCTACCTGGAAAATGGGCGGGAAGATCACCGTTGACTGCGCCACGATGATGAACAAAGGGCTGGAAGTGATCGAAGCGGCGCATCTGTTCGGATTGCCGCCGGAGCGCATAGACGTGCGCGTACACCCGCAGAGCATCGTGCATTCCATGGTGGAGTTCATTGACGGCAGCGTGATGGCGCAGCTGGGCAACCCGGACATGAAAGTCCCGATCCAATTGGCGCTGACCTGGCCGTTCCGTGCGCGTTCCGAAACGAAGCGGCTGGATCTGGCGGAGATCGGTCAGTTGACGTTCGAGCGGCCCCGCACCGACGCGTTCCCGTGCCTCGCGCTGGCATACCGGGCGCTCGGGGAAGGCGGCGTATTGCCCGCGGTGCTGAACGGCGCCAACGAAGCGGCGGTAGAATCATTTTTGAAAGGCAGGCTGGGGTTCACCGGGATCCCGGCGATCATAGAGGCGGCAATGAACGCGTTTCCGGGGGATCTGCCCGCCGGCGCGGACAACGCCGCCGAAAATAACACTGCGCCGGAGCTGCGCGCGGTACTGGCCGCGGACAACTGGGCGCGGGAATACGTAAGGAGGTCGGTCCTTTGACTGTTGTTCTTAGTATACTGATTATGATATTGATGCTCAGCGTGCTCGTCGTGGTGCACGAATGGGGGCATTTTATTGTCGCGCGGCTGTTCAAAGTGAAGGTCAACGAATTCTCGATCTTCATGGGTCCGAAGCTGTTCCAGCGCAAGACCAAGAAGACCGGCATGCTGTTTTCGATCCGGGCGCTGCCTTTCGGCGGCTACTGCGCGCTGGAGGGCGAGGTAGAGGACACACCTGAGGACGCGCCGGCGGACGACAGTTCAGAAGACCCCGCGGAAGTACCGGCGGAAACGCTCCTGCTCGGAGAGTCCGGCGCGGAAACGCCGGCGGCCGACGATGCCGATAAAAAAGGAAAAAGCAAAAACTTTACTTTCTCGTCCCGCCCCTGGTACCAGCGTGCGCTGATCCTGCTGGCGGGCGTTACGATGAACTACATTCTGGCGGTGCTGATCGTCTCGCTGATCTTCGCGTTCAACGGCTACGACACCCGCCGCGTGAGCAGCGTGTCCGACGACGCGCCGATGACCATTGCCGGCCTGGAAGTCGGCGACAAGGTGCTGGAGTACGACGGCAAAAATATTGTCACCCCCGTGGACTACTCGCTGTACAACTACATCTCTCAGCCCGATGACGTGACCTTCACGGTCAAGAAGCGCGACGGCACGAAGCTTCGCTACGGTTTTGACCGGGATATCGATATAAAAGCCAACGA
>CACZOW010000128.1 GCA_902782885.1 uncultured Ruminococcus sp.
ATAACGCCGCCGCTCTCGCTGTACTTGCGCTCCTGCTGTTCTTCGCGGCGCGCGGCGTCCGCGGCTTTTTTGGCGAGTTCGGCGGCATCGTCCGCCGTTGACTGCTCCTTCTGGAATTCGCTGTACAGATTGCCCACGAACTTCTGCGCGGACACGTCGCCGAAGCCGATCACGTTGAACATGTCGTCCAGCGTGCCGAAGTGATGGCGCGCGAGCATGGGCTGTATCCATTCGTCCCGCATCAGCTGCGCGTAGGTGCAGCCCACGCGCTTTATCTCGCGCTCCACGGCGTCGCGGCCCCGCTCGATGTTTTCGTCGCGGCGTTCTTTTTTGAACCACTGCTTGATCTTGCTCTTGGCCTCGGAACTTTTGACGATGTTCAGCCAGTCCCGGGACGGGCCGCGGCCGGGCGCCGACGACGTGATGATCTCCACGAAGTCGCCGGTCTTGAGTTTGTAGTTAAGCGGCTTGATCTCGCCGTTGACCTTCGCGCCGGTCATGCGGTTGCCTACCGCGCTGTGGATGGAGTACGCGAAGTCGATGGGCGTGGAACCCGCGGGGAAAACTTTGACCTCGCCCTTGGGCGTGAACACGAACACTTCGTCGGTGAACAGGTCCATTTTGAACGTTTCGGCGAATTCGCTGGCGTCGTCGATATCCTTCTGGTTGTCCAGCAGGTTCCGCACCCACTCCAGCTTAAGGTCGGTGTCGGAGACTTTGTAGTCCATGCCCTCTTTGTACTTCCAGTGAGCGGCAATACCGTTCTCCGCTATCCGGTGCATCTCCCAGGTGCGTATCTGCGCCTCGAAAGGTTTGCCCTGCGGCCCGATCAGCGTGGTATGCAGCGACTGGTACATGTTGGGCTTGGGCATGGCTATGTAGTCTTTGAAGCGGCCCGGAATGGGCTTGTACGCCTCGTGGATGATGCCCAGCACCGTGTAGCATTCCTGGACCGTGTTGACGATCACCCGGATCGCCAGCAGGTCGTATATCTGCTCCAGCGTCTTGTTCTGCGTCACCATCTTGCGGTGGATGCTGTACAGGTGTTTGGGCCGCCCGTCCAGCCGCGCCTCGATGCCCGCGTCGTCCAGTTTGGCGCGCAGCTCGTTCAGCACGTTGGCAATGTATTCCTCGCGCTCTTCGCGCTTCTGATTGATCGCGCGCTCCAGGCTGGCGTACGCCTCGGGCTCCAGGTACTTGAAGCACAGGTCTTCCAGCTCCCATTTGATCTTGGTCATACCGAGCCGGTGCGCCAGGGGCGTGTATATCTCCAGAGTCTCGCGCGCTTTGGTGATCTGAGCGTCGGTGTTGACGTACTGGAGCGTGCGCATATTGTGCAGCCGGTCCACCAGCTTGATCACGATCACGCGGATATCCGCGGCCATGGACAGGAACATCTTGCGCAGGTTCTCCGCCTGCAGTTCCTCTTTGGTGGTCATCGGGATGTGCTTCAGTTTGGTGACGCCGTCCACCAGGTAGGCAATGTCCTCGCCGAAATCCGCGGTGATCTCCTCCAGCGTCACTTCCGTGTCTTCCACCGTGTCGTGGAGCATGCCGGCAATTACCGTGGCCAGGTCCATGTCCATATCGGCGAGCATGGTGGCAACGGCCACCGGATGTATCACGAAGGGCTCTCCGGATTTGCGTTTCTGCCCTTTATGCGCGCTGCTGGCCAGGGCGTAGGCTTTGTCCAAAAGCGCCACGTCCGCACCGGGGTCGTGTTTAAGTACTTTTTCTTTCAGGATGTCGTAATCGCTCCGATTATCCGCGGCCGTCATGATCTCACGCTCCGGAGGGCATATTGTCCGCCTCCCGCCCGGAAGGCCTGCTCAGTCCGCGGGTTCCGTGTATAGCGTCCGGTACAGCTCCGACGCTTCCAGATCCACCTTCCTGACCCCGCGGTCAAGGGTGAAGTCGGTCTTGGAAGTGCGGTCTACCAGACCCAGCTGGCCGAAAATGTCCATGGCAGTCTTCAGACGGAACCAGGAACAATTGACTCCGGCGGCGATCAGTTCGGCTCGGAGCGCGATCAGATCGTTGAATTTGAACTCCTGCGGCAATTTGGAAATGCCCCTGTATATAGCTCTCAGAAAGCCCGCGTCGGCGGCGAAGCTGTCGAAAGTTATATACGGTTTATTATACATGCATAGCAGCCGTTTTTCAACACCGAGGTCGAATTCGTGTATGTCCGTCACCTGCAGGAACAGTTTGTCCGGCCGGAACTGGTCGCGGCGGGGCATGCACAGCACCGAAACGTTCTTGAGGCGGCTTACGCTTTCCAGCAGGCTGCCCGCGCGGAACGCGATGCCGTCTACGTATTGCTGACCGCCCGCGCGGTCGGGCACGGAGAAGACCATTTTTAGATGCGCGTTGTCAACGCCCACGCGGCGCACGTTCACCAGCCTCAGGCCGGTAACAACGACGGACGGCGCGGCGTTCTCGTCGCCGAACGGTTCGAAGGCCGCCAGCATGTCCGAGAATTCCGGAGTCAGCAGTTCCCCGCTCACGGCGGCGTCGACTTCCGTTGACTGCCTTGCAGGCATCTCCGTCTTATCCAGCCCGGCGCAGTACGCGTTGAACGCGGCCAGAAACGGCTCGATCTGTGATTTGTATATCGAGATGCCCACCGCCATGGCGTGCCCGCCAAAACGCTCTAAATAGGCGCTGCAGGCGGAGAGCGCCTTGAACAGGTCGAAACCCTTGACCGACCGTCCGGAGCCCTTGTAGAGCGGATCGTCGCCGTTTACGTTGACCGTGAGCGCGATGGCCGGCTTTAAGAATTTGTCCGCCAGCTGCGACGCCACGATACCGATAACGCCGGGATGCCAGTCTTCGCCTGCGCTGAGCGTAAGCGCGTCGTCCGCGCCGGTGAGCAGTCTGCCGGGCCGCAGCGCGTCCGTGTAAACGTCCTGCTCGATGACTTTACGGGTGCGGTTCTCTTCGGCCAGCGTTCCGGCAGCTTTTTCCGCCTCTTCGCGGTTCGGCGCCAGGAACAGGCGGATCGCCCGCTCGGCGGAACCCAGACGGCCGGCGGCATTGATCTTGGGCGCGGCTTTAAAAGAAATGTCCGTGGAACCCGGCAGCAGCGCATCACTGAAACCGCAGCTTTCCAGCAGCGCCAGCACGCCGCAGTCCAGCGGCCCCGCGGGCGAATCCGGGTCTTTCAGCAGCGCGGCCATGGCGTCCAGTCCCAGGCGCACATATGTGCGGTTGGTCCCGGTGAGCGGCACGCTGTCGCCGATGGTGGCAATGGCCACCGCCGTGATGTACCCTTCCGTTTCCGCCGGGTCGATGCCCAGCTCCTCCCCCAGCTTCCGCACCAGCGTGAAGGCAACGCCGGCGCCGCACTCGTTGCGGTATCCGAACCCGCTGTCCGGGAGATGGGGATCCACCAGCGCCCCGCACTTCGGCAGTTCCTCTCCCGCCAGATGGTGGTCGGTGATGACCATTGCCAGCCCGAGCTCATCCGCGCGGTTCGCGGCATCAATGGCGGAGATGCCGTTGTCAACGGTCACTATCAGCCCCGTGCCCTGCTCGCACATCCTTTCCACCGCAGCGGGCGTAATGCCGTACCCTTCGCCGAACCGGTCCGGAATGCAGTAATCCACGTCCGCGCCGGCGCAGTTTTTGAGGAAATGATACAGGATCGCGGTAGCGCAGATGCCGTCGCAGTCGTAATCGCCGAATATAGAGATCCGCAGTCCGTCGTCCACCGCGGTAAGGATGATATCCACCGCGGCCTCCAGCGCGCTGTCTTCCGGCACGGGCGGCAGCACCGGCGGCGCGAAGAACGCCTCTTCATCCCCCGGCGCGATCCCGCGCACCCGCATCAGCTCTGCTTTTATCTGATCTACTGTGCTGTCTTTGCCGTAAATATGCTCCGGCAGCACGATCCAGCGTTTATCAAACATAACGTTACTCCTTAAAACCGTTCGGCCGTTGATCCCGCTCCCGCAAACGACCTCGCGCGGCGCTTCACGCGCATGATCTCACGCGCCTCCGCCGCTGAAATCGAACACGAACGACGTCTCCCCATCCGGCTCGCTGGTCACGGATATGCCGATGCCGTGGCGCAGCGCGATCTGGCGGGCGATCGCCAGCCCCAGTCCGGTCCCGTTTTTATTGGTCTCGGACCGGGAGTGATAGAACCGCTCAAAAATGTACGGCAGCGCCCCGGGGGCAATACCCTTGCCCACGTTCGTTACCGAGACCTTTTCTTCCTTCAGCAGCACGCGCACGGGATAACGGGTATCCTCGGTGAACTTGACCGCGTTGTCCAGCACGATCAGCAGCATCTGCCGCACCCGGTCGTAATCCCCCCGGAACGGCAGCTCGCCGGTGTCAAATACGAAATCTACCGTGACGCCTTTGCCGTCCGCCATCCCCCGGGCGACGCGCACCGCGTCGGAAACGCAGTCGTACAGGTTGAAATCGGTGATATTGATCGAAAAATCCGGGTTCTGAAGGCGGGAAAGGTCGAGGAGATCGTTGACCATGCGCTGCATATATTTGCTCTCTTTCAGCAGCTCGCCGTGGTATTGCTCCACCAGTTCGGGTTCGGTGACAACACCGTCGCACAGCGCCTCCAGCGACCCGCGCATCACCGTGACCGGCGTCCGCAGCTCGTGGGAGATGTTGGCAATGAACTCCTGCCGCAGCGCCTGCAGCTTCCGGCGCTCGTTCTCGGCGGTCTCCA
The DNA here is from genome assembly GCA_902782885.1 of uncultured Ruminococcus sp. Taxonomy (GTDB): domain Bacteria; phylum Bacillota; class Clostridia; order UBA1212; family UBA1255; genus UBA1255. The sequence goes on from CACZOW010000128.1 coordinate 4,697, forward strand.
GCTTCTCACCCATATCGTCGATCGTATGCGCCAGCACCCCGATCTCATCGTTGCGTTCCACTTCCGTGCGCGCGGTATAATCGCCTTCGGAGATCCGCACCGCGGCTTTGTTGATCATTAGCAGCGGCTTTGTAAACTTCTTTGACATCAGCCATGCCGCCCCGAAGCCGATCACCAGCGCGCCGACCAGGCTGACCGCCATTATGATCAGACCGTGTTTGAGCGGGCGGAACGCGTCCTTCAGCGGCGCGTGGATCAGCACCGCCCCCATCACTCTGCCGCCGCCGTCCAGCACAGGCCTGCCCACGGTAACGGTGCCTTCGCCGAACAGTTTCGAGAACGTCTGTGTGCTGAGTTCGCGTTTGTCAAAAATGTTCTCGACAAAACGGCTCTGTTCCGTATTCAGCTGCGAAAACCGGGTGTCAACGTACACCTCGTTCCGCATCATGAACATCATGTCGTACTTCTCTTCGCCGGTACCCGGCGCCACCAGCCACACGGTGGAGTTGGTCAACCCGGATATGAACCGGGAGAGCGAACGCGTATTGATCCGGATATCGCCGCCGGGCCGGATCATCTCGTCGCCGGAAGCGCTCTCCGGCGGACGTCCGGATTCCCCGCCCGGTTCGCCAATCACGATGGAGCCGCGGCGCTGCGCAATTGCCGCCACCATCTCGCTGATGCTGGAGGCGGTGCGTTTGAGTCCGTCAACGTACGACTGCCGTGAATACCGGTACAGCAGCGCGGAGAATGCCAGCCCGAGTATCAGCGCAAACAACAGCAGACACGTGGTGAAATATACGGTAAGCCTTCTCGCTATACCGTACTTTTCCGTGTGTTCCCCGTTCTTTTCAGCATGCTTCATGGGTCTCATCCTTTTTCGGCGAATTTGTAGCCTACGCCCCAGAACGTCTCGATCTCCCAGCCCTCGTGAGGATATTCATCCAGCTTCGCCCGGAGCCGCTTGATGTGGGAATCCACCGTGCGGCTGTCGCCGTAGTAGTCGTAGCCCCAGATCTTGTCCAGCAGCTGATCGCGGGAGAAGACTTTGTTGATGTTGCTGGCCAGCAGCCAGAGAATCTCGATCTCTTTTTTGGTGAGTTTGACGACGTTGCCGCCCACTTCCACCACGTAGTTTTCCAGGTTGATGCGGAGGTTGCCGCATTCGAACACCTGTTCGGCGGGCGCGCTCACAGTGACGCGGCGCATGATCGCGCGCACCCGGGCCATCACTTCGCCGTTGGAGAACGGTTTCACGATATAGTCGTCGGCGCCGATATCCAGCCCCATTATTTTTTCAAAATCCTCTCCCCGCGCGGTGATCATAATGATCGGCACGGAGGATTCGCGGCGTATCTCGCGGCACACCTGAAAACCGTCCAGTACGGGCATCATAACGTCCAGCAGTATAATGTCGGGCTTGTTCCGGCGGAACGAGTCCAGCGCTTCCTGGCCGTCGTTGGCGATCAGCACGCTGTAACCCTCGTTTTTGGCATATTGGGACAACACAGACGTGATCTGTTTGTTGTCGTCGGCGATCAGCATTTTCAGTTCTGACATAATTACTCTCCTTGTGGTTTGCGGTTTTGGTCAATGACGATTATATTTGCAGATCCTTGAATGAAAATTGAACGCTGCGCGGCAATACGCGGCCCGCCCCGTCACTGCAGGTGGTTCCGGATGCAGGAACGCAGGAGGTCCATGGCCACCGCGTTGCGCCCGCCCTGCGGAATGATCAGATCCGCGTAGCGCTTGCTGGGTTCCACATACGCTTCATGCATGGGTTTCACGGTGTCAACATACTGCGCGATCACCGAGTCCAGGCTCCGGCCGCGCTCTTTCACGTCGCGCCGTATCCGCCGCAGGATCCTTATGTCCGCGTCGGCGTCAACAAATATCTTGATATCCATCAGCTCGCGCACTTCCGAAAGCGCCAGCACCATGATGCCGTCCACCAGCAGCACCCGCCCCGGTTCGATGCGCCGGGTCTCTTCGCTGCGGTCGTGCACGGAAAAATCGTATACCGGACTGTAGACCGCCTCGCCGCCCTTAAGCGCGCAGATATGTTCCACCATCAGACCTGTATCAAACGCGTCCGGATGGTCGTAATTCATTTTGCTGCGTTCTTCCAGTGAAAGTTCGTGATGCGCCTTGTAATAGTCGTCGCACTTGAGCAGCGCCACATCTTCGCCGAAGCTGTCGCGGATTATCCTTGCCACGGTGCTTTTCCCGCTTCCGGTTCCTCCCGCGATACCGATAGTCAATGATCCCATCTTTCTCTCCCCCTCCGGCGGTATTATACACCAAAGGCGGGGCAATTGGCAAATGGCGGCTTGAGTGCCTGGGTAAATAAGTCTCATTTACTCAAGAAAAAAGCCTGCATTTGCCCTTTGGCTTCCATAGTGCTATAATACGCCGCGGAAAGAAATTTTCCGCAAAGGAAAAGAGGTTTTCCGCGAAGGAGATGTTGACGACAATGCGCAGAACTGCGATCAGAGAATTGTTCGGTTGCCTCAAGGCGGGCGATGAGAGCCTGCAGGGCAAAAAAGTCACCGTGTGCGGCTGGGCCCGCACCGTACGGGCTTCCAACGCCATCGGATTCATTGAATTGAACGACGGCAGCTACTTCACGTCGCTGCAGGTGGTGTTCGAGAACGGGAAAATTGACAATTACTCCGAGATCGCGGCGCTCAACGTCGGAGCGGCGGTGTGCGTGGAGGGCGAGGTAGTTGTCACCCCGAACGCGCGGCAGCCTTTCGAGATCCACGCGAGCCGCATTGACGTCGAGGGAACGTCGGCGCCCGATTACCCGCTGCAGAAAAAGAAGCATTCGCTGGAGTTTTTGCGGAGCATTGCCCACCTGCGCGCCCGCACCAACACCTTCAGCGCCGCCTTCCGCATCCGCTCGGCCGCCGCGTATTCCATCCATAAATTCTTCCAGGAGCGCGGTTTCGTGTACGCGCACACGCCGATCATCTCATGCTCTGACGCGGAAGGCGCCGGCGAGATGTTCCAGGTGACGACGCTCGAACCCTCAGAGACCAAAGACGGCACAGATTATTCCGGCGATTTCTTCGGCAAGAAGGCGTACCTCACCGTATCCGGGCAGCTGCAGGGCGAAGCGATGGCAATGGCGTTCGGCAGTATTTACACCTTCGGCCCCACGTTCCGCGCGGAGCGTTCGTACACGCAGCGCCACGCGGCGGAGTTCTGGATGATCGAGCCGGAGATCGCGTTTGCCGACCTGGAGGACGACATGGAACTGGCGGAGGCAATGATCAAAGCCGTGCTGGGCGATATTCTTGACGGCTACATGCCCGAGCTGGAATTCCTCAACAAATTCTACGACAACGGCCTGATCGAGCGCCTGCGCTTCGTGAAGGACTCCCCCTTCGCGCGCGTCACGTATACCGAGGCCATCGAGATACTGGAAAAGGTCAACGACCGCTTCGAATACAAAGTCCACTGGGGCTCCGATCTGCAGACCGAGCACGAGCGCTACCTCACCGAGGAAGTGTTCAAGCGTCCGCTGTTCGTTACCGACTATCCCAAGGAGATCAAAGCGTTCTATATGCGGCTGAATGACGACGGCAAGACCGTTGCCGCCATGGACTGCCTGGTCCCCGGCATCGGCGAGATCATCGGCGGCAGCCAGCGTGAGGAGCGCCTCGACCTGCTGGAAGCCCGCATCAATGAACTGGGCCTCGATCCCGCCTCCTACGACTGGTACATGGATCTGCGCCGCTACGGCGGCACGCGGCACGCCGGCTTCGGTCTGGGCTTCGAACGCCTGATCATGTACCTCACCGGCATCAGCAACATCCGGGACGTGCTGCCCTTCCCGCGCACCACGGGCTCCGCGCTGTTCTGAGCTGCCGTTTATCTGTACAGACAGAAAATGAGCGCCGTTTTCACAGACGGCGCTCGATTTTATCGGGTGTTCGCATCGATTTTACATCGATTCGCATCGATTTGCATCGATTTTACATAGGTTTTTACATCAGCTTCTTGCCTGCTTTCCAGGCGCCGCCGGCTTCTTCGCCGACTTTGAAGTATTTGTTGCCGAACTGGTCGAACAGAATCGCGTCGAGTTTGGAGGCGTCGATCTTGCCCCGCTCGTTCAGCACGGACTCCTGGGCCGTGACGTTGACGATGCGGCCGACAACGCACTGCACGCCTTCGGTGTTGACCGTCTCCACGTACTCGCACTCCATCGTGAGCGGGAATTCTTCGATGACCGGCGCGTTGACCCA
>CACZOW010000129.1 GCA_902782885.1 uncultured Ruminococcus sp.
GCTGATACTCTCTGAATTCCGGAGACAGCGCTTCTTTGAAGCATACGGCCTTGCCGGCGATCACGTGCATCAGAGGACCGCCCTGCGTGCCCGGAAATACGGCTTTGTCGATGGCTTTGGCATACTTTTCCTTGCACAGGATCAGGCCGCCTCTGGGGCCGCGTAGCGTTTTGTGAGTGGTGGTGGTGACAAAGTCGGCGTAAGGCACCGGACTGGGATGCAGACCGGCGGCAACGAGGCCGGCGATGTGGGCCATATCCACCATCAGCATTGCCCCCGCGCTGTCGGCGATCTCGCGGAACCGCGCGAAGTCAATGATCCGCGGATACGCGCTGGCACCCGCGATTATCAGCTTCGGACGGCATTCCTGCGCAAGCGCGGCAAGTTTGTCGTAGTCAATGCGCTGGGTGGATTCGTCCACTTCGTAAGGCACGATGTTGAACCATTTGCCGGACATATTGACCGGACTGCCGTGGGTCAGATGGCCGCCGTGAGCCAGGCTCATGCCCATCACGGTATCCCCCGGCTCCAGCGCCGCAAAGAACACCGCCATATTAGCCTGAGCGCCGGCGTGCGGCTGCACGTTGGCGTGTTCCGCGCCGAACAGTTCTTTCGCCCGGTCGATAGCCAGCTGCTCCACGACGTCAACGTATTCGCAGCCGCCGTAATACCGCTTCCCGGGATATCCTTCGGCATATTTATTGGTCAGCGGACTGCCGACTGCCTGCAGTACGGCTTCCGACACGAAGTTTTCAGAGGCGATAAGCTCGATCTTGGTGCGCTGGCGGTTGACTTCCAGGTCAACGGCGGCGGCGAGCTCGGGGTCAACTTTCCGGATGATTTCTGAATCGTACATTGAACATACCTCCTTGAAACAGGTACCCGACTATTATACCTTTTGAAGTGATAAGTTACAAGTTTTAAGTTTTAAGTTATAATTTGCCATTTGCCATTTGCAATTTGCCATTTGACTAATGTTTTACTTTCGCCACCGTCACGCCCAGATCGCCTTCTCCGAAGGAACCGTCGCGGAAATCTTTGACGTGTTTGTGGCCGCGCAGGAAATTCTGCACGCCGCGCCGCAGCGCGCCGGTGCCCTTGCCGTGAATGATGCGGAAGGATTCCTGCCCGGACAGCAGCGAATCGTTGATGAGCCGTTCGATCAGTTCCGTGGCTTCTTCCACCGTCATGCCGCGCACGTCGAGTTCGGATCTGACGTTGGCCGCGGTCGTGACGATGCGGTCGCCGCTCGGGCGCGCATTGCGGTTCTTTTGCGCGTTGGCCGCGCGTCTTTCGGACTCGCTGCGTCCGGGGGCAATATCATCCGCCTTCGCGTACAGTTTGACCACGCCTGCCTGCACGTATACCGTGCCGTCCGGTTTTGCGGGCGCCAATACGGTCGCGTCGCAGTTCAGGCTGATCAGCCGCACGCTGTCGCCGGCTTTAAGCGTCTTTATATCCAGGGTGCCGCTGTCGACCGTTTCCGGAGCGGGTCCGTACGCGGCGATGTCCGCTTCCAGCTCCGCGGCGGTCTTCTCGAATTCCCGTTTGGCGGCCTCGGCGGCTTTTACGGCGTCGCTGCCCCCCAGCAGCGCGGCGCGGCGGATATCCGTGAGCATCTTTTCGGCGGCGATGCGGGCTTTGTTGTCCGCTTCCCTGGCCCGGACCGACGCGCGGTATTTTAATTCCGCGGATTCGCGTATCAGAGCGTCGCGCTGTTCTCTCGCCTCATCCGCGAGCTGCTGCGCTTCGCGCTTGAGCCGGGCGCTTTCTTCCATTGCCGCTTCGGTCTCGGCGCGGTTCTTTTCGATGCCTCTGAGCATATCCTCAAAGCGCAGGTCTTCGGCGGTGATGAATTCTTTTGCCCGCGCAACAACTTCGGGCGCCAGTCCCAGTTTTTCGGAAATGGCGAAAGCGTTGCTCTTGCCCGGCACGCCGATCAGCAGCCGGTATGTGGGCGCGAGGGTCTCGACGTCAAATTCGCAGCAGGCGTTGATGAAGCCCGGCGTCGTGGACGCGAACACTTTTAGCTCGCTGTAGTGCGTGGTGGCAATAACGTCCGCGCCGCGGCCGTACACATTTTCCAGAATGGACATTGCCAGCGCCGCGCCTTCCGTGGGATCGGTGCCCGCGCCCAGTTCGTCGAACAGTACCAGCGACTGCGCGTCCGCTTCCCGGAGTATGCCGGTGATATTGCGCATGTGGGCGGAAAACGTGCTCAGGTTCTGCGCGATGCTCTGCTCGTCGCCAATGTCCGCAAAAACCGCGTTAAACGCGCAAATAAGGCTGTTTTCCGCGGCGGGTATAAGCAGACCGCTCTGCGCCATAAGATGCAAAAGACCCACCGTTTTGAGCGTTACGGTCTTGCCGCCGGTGTTGGGACCGGTGATGATCATTGCCCGCGCCGGGATGCCGGTCTCCGCGTCTTCGATACCCAGCCTCACGGTGATCGGCACAGCTTTGCGGCGGTCCAGCAGCGGATGGCGCGCCTTTTTAAGATCGATGCGTCCGTCGGTGTTGATGCCGGGTTTTACCGCGTTAAGAGAGAGCGCGTACGCCGCCTTGGCGAAGGTGAAATCCAGATACGAAATGAGGGAGAGGTCTTCGCGCAGCACACCGGAGTTTTCCGCCACCTGTTCGCTCAGATCTTTCAGAATGCGCTGGATCTCTTCCTGCTCCTGCACTTTCAGCTCGCGGATCTTGTTGTTGGATTCCACCACGAACGCGGGCTCCACGAACAGCGTCTGACCGGAGGCGGAGGTATCGTGAACGATGCCCGGCACGTCTGCGCGGTTCTCTATCTTTACGGGTACACAGTACCGGTCGCCGCGTACGGTAACGATGGCGTCCTGCAGTACTTTAGAGTATTTTGAAGAATGCGTCAGCTCATTCAGTTTGTCTTTGATGGAGTTCTGCAGCTGGAATATCTTGCGGCGCACTTCCGAGAGGCCAGGGCTGGCGTCGTCGGCGATCTCTTCTTCGGACAATATGCACCTTATTATCTCCTGCTCCAGGTGTTTTAGCGGAACGAGCCGGTCGATCATCGCTTCGGTGGTGGACAATTGCTGCGCGTCCGTATTATCGCTGAGCGCGCCGTAAGTGATCATACGGCGTACGGAAGTGAGCAGCGAGGAAACGCCCAGCAGATCCGCGTTGTTCAGCACCGCTTCGGTCTCCGCGCGGCGGAACACGCCGCCCAGGTCGCGCACTCCGGAGCCCGGTGCGCTTCCGCGTTTCAGAACGCAGTTGACCGCGTCTTCGGTCTCGGTGAGCAGGCGCGTTATTTCATCCACGTCATCCGTGGGTTCCAGTTCCCGCGCGTATCTTTTTGACAGTTCGCAGCTGCAGAGATCTTCCACGGCCTGCGTGATCTTGTCGAATTCCAGTATTTTTAAAACTTTATCATCCATTTTTATACCTCGGTCATAACTCGGAAAAACGCGGTTCAGCAGCAGATCACCGGTCCGAAGTTTCCGCCCATGCATATCGAAGAGCAGAGACAGCAATCGCGCAGCGAAACGCAATAGTCGCGTTCGGACGCGCTTTCACGGGCCCTTCTGTCGTACTCCTGAGCGGCGCGACGGTAATATTCGGCTTTGGTGCGGAACGTTTCGTTGGACGGATCCATTGCCGACGCGGTATTGTAGCAGTTGTACGCGGCGGAATAGCGGCCCATGCTTTCGTTGACGATGCCCGCAAGATAATACCATACGGCGTCGCGCTGCGCTTCGGGTATGTTGTTCAGGGCAATATATGCCTGGAATATATAGCCGGAGCGTATCATGCGCACGATCTCGGCGTAGCGCTGGTCGGCGGCAAAACCTTCGTCTCCCGCGGAGGCGCTGCCGGTCCCGCCGGTGCCGTACTGCGAATACGGACCGTAATAGCTGCCGTATGCGCGGCCCGAAGCAGGTCCGGCGCTGCCGGACGAAGATTCGCTATCCTTACCGGAGCGGATGGCCTGGATCTTATCGTACGCGGCGTTGACTTCGCGTATCTTTTCTTCGGCCACCGGCGCCATGGGATCATCCCGGTAGCGGTCCGGATGGTATTTTTTGACCAGTTCGCGGTACGCTTTTTTTATTTCCTCATCGGATGCGGACGGAGAAACGCCCAGAACTTTATACGGATCCATGCGCGTTGTCCTCCCGGCCGCGTTCCGAAACTCCGCGGTCAATAAAAGCAAGCCCTTCGCCGAACAGATTGTCCATGAAGCCTTCGGTATCCGGATCCGGTCTGCCTTCATGCAGCTGTTTAAGCGTCTGCCAGCACTTTTCCGCCTCCATGATGCAGTGCGTGCGTACCAGTGCGTCCGCTTCCGACTCGTTCGAATCGCCGAGCCGTTCGTTGTAGATGTTGAAATTTCCGCGCTTGCGGTCACGGATACGGTCGTCCGCGGCGTCAACAAGCATTATCCAGCGGCCGAGGGAACTGCCGAGCCCGTACAGCGCGTCGCTGTAAATGCTCGCGATCATTCCGTCAACGGTAAATACCCTGCCGAGCAGTTCCGCAAAGGGCGCGGTGAAGTCGTCGATATCCTGCGTACGGGCTTTTTCCAGTTCGGACAAGCGGTCGAGTTTTCCGCGTATATACTCGTAAAGTTCGGGATACGCGGTTCGGGCGCGCTTTAATCCTTTGCGCCAGGCGGCTTTCGCGGCGCGGCCTTTAATCCTGAGACCACTGCCGTCGGCAATATTGTCCTCCGCGGCGCAGGAAGCCAGAATGATATTGACCCGCGCGGCATAAGAGATCCCCGGCGTGACTTTGAAGTACGGATGGGGATGCGCCGGATGGAGCGCGCATTTGCCCCTGACCGTCTCCGGTTCGCCTTCGAGGGCGCAGTAATCTACCAGCATCGCCAGAACAGCGGCCTCGTATGTCAGCGACAGCCGGGAGAACTGACCGAGCAGTTTGCCCATGGTCTTGCAGACGCCGCAGTAATATGCCTTGTATTTGTCGTATTCCCTGATCCTCAGGTTCGGAACGAATGCCCGCGTGTAGCCGAAAATACTTATCCCCTCCGGTAAAAAAACGTCCGGCAGAAGTGTTGACCGCCGCCGGACCCTGACTCGCCGCCGCTTACAGCGACAGCATCTTGCTGGCTTCGATCATATCCGGATCCAGCGATTTGGTCATGTTGAGCGCTTCGTCAATATCGATCGCGATATACTTTTCGTTCTTTTCGGCGATGATCTTGTTGCGTTCGCCGGCCGCCAGAACTTCGGTGGCCTTCATCGCCATCAGGCTGGCCGCAACACGGTCTTTTACCGTGGGGCTGCCGCCGCGCTGCTGATAACCCAGGATCGTGGCGTTGGTGGAGATGCCGGTGATCTCTTCGATCTGTTTGGCGATCTCGATGGTGCCCCCTACTCCTTCGGCGATTATCACGATGTAGTGATGCTTGCCGCGGTTGCGGCAGCCGATTATAGGTTTGATGATGTCGGTGTTGATATCGAAGTGCTGTTCGGGCAAAATGCACGCCTCGGCGCCGTCGGCGATGGCGCAGCTGAGGGCAATATACCCTGCGCCCCTGCCCATGACTTCCACCACGCTGCAGCGTTCATGGGAGTACGCGGTATCCTTGATCTTATCGATGGCGTCTTTGACCGTGTTGAGCGCGGTATCGAATCCGATGGTGTAATCCGTGGAAGAGATATCGTTGTCGATCGTGGCCGGAATGCCGATGACGTTCATGCCCACCTTCGCCAGATCGCGCGCGCCGCGGAAGGAACCGTCGCCGCCGATGATCACGATGGCATCGAGCTTGAACACCTGCGCCATGCGGTATCCTCTGAGTACGCCTTCCTGCGTCATGAATTCGGGACAGCGCGCCGTCTGCAGGATCGTGCCGCCGCGGTTCATGATATCCGACACCGAGCGGAGATTCATTTCATACATATCGCCGGACAGCAGGCCTTCGTAGCCTTTCCGGATGCCGTAAACTTCAAATCCTCTGTATATGCCCGAACGGACGACGGCTCTGAGCGCCGCGTTCATGCCCGGGGCATCGCCGCCGGAAGTAAGTACGCCGATCCGCTTGGGTCTGCCGACAACATTTTCAATATTTTCTGCGCTCATAATGATCCCTCCTGATCTTGATCGCGTGCGGCCGGAGGCCGCGGTATATTAACGGTTTGCTCTTGCGGCAATGCTTCTTGCCACGTGCACGCCGGACGCCCCCGCCTGGGACAATCCGCGCGTTATGCCGGCGCCGTCGCCGCAGGCAAACATATTGGGTATCTCAGTCTCGAGTTCGCCGGAAAGTGTAAGACGCGCGCTGTAGAATTTGACCTCAACGCCGTACAGCAGCGTGTCGTAGTTGGCCGTGCCCGGAGCCAGCTTGTCGAGGGCGTATATCATTTCTATTATGTTGTCCAGGTGACGCTTGGGCAGTACCAGCGAGAGGTCGCCCGGAGTGGCGTGCAGCGTGGGCCGGGTGAAACTCTTCGAGAGGCGGTGTTCGTTGGTGCGGACGCCTTTTACCAGATCGCCGAAGCGCTGGACCAGCACGCCGCCGCCCAGCATGTTGGACAGCGAAGCGATGCGCTTGCCGTACTGGTAGGGTTCGTTGAACGGTTCGGTGAAGCGGTTGCTCACCAGCAGCGCGAAGTTGGTGTTGGCGGAGCGCAGCTCTTTCGAAGAGTAGCTGTGGCCGTTGACCGTGATGCAGCCGTCGACGTTTTCCGTGACCACATGGCCGTACGGGTTCATGCAGAACGTGCGGACGTTGTCGCCGTACTGCTTGGTGCGGTATACAAGTTTGGCTTCGTACACGGTATCGGTGATGCGTTCGAATACCTGTGCCGGCAGCTCCACGCGCACGCCCAGATCCACCTGGTTGTTGATCAGGCGTATGCCCAGCTTTTTGCACTGTGTGGCAAACCATTCCGCACCGGAGCGGCCCGGGGCGCAGATCAGATAGCTGCAGCCGAAGGAGCCATGTTCGCCGGCGGTCAGCTCGAAGCCCCCGCCTTCCCTGACGCTCAGTTCGCTGACGGTGGTGTCGCAGAATATGTCGGTGTACCGGGAGAGGTCCTCGAAAATGTTGCTCAGGATCTCGAGATTGCGTTCGGTACCCAGGTGCTTCACCTGCGCCTTGAGCAGATGCAGGTCGTATTTGAGCGCGTCTTTTTCCAGCTCCAACGCTTCCGGCGACGCCGTGGAGAAGCGCTCGGTGGTGGCGCCGAAGGAGACGTTGACGCTGTCAACGTACTCTATCAGGTCCATCACTTTATTGTCCGGGATGTAGTCCCGCAGCCAGCCGCCGAATTCCGTGGTAAAGTTGAACTTGCCGTCGGAAAACGCGCCCGCGCCGCCGAAACCGTTCATTATGGAACAATGACGGCAGTTGATGCAGTGATCCGTTTTGCCGGCAATTATCGGGCAGACGCGTTTCGAGATGGGGTTGCCCTGCTCGATCAGCGCTACCGACAGTTCCGGCGCCGTGCGGCGGAGTTCGTACGCGGCAAAAATACCCGCGGTACCTCCTCCGATTATGATCACGTCGTAATTCTTCATAAGATCAGATCCCCGCGCTCACGGTCTCGCCGGGCACGTAAAACATAGCTTTGGTGATATCTTCGGTGGCTTCCGCCTCATGCCGGATCAGTCTGAGCGTGGCGTCGTGCAGATTGGAGAACTCCGGATTGCGCTGCGCCTCGCAGATGAACTTCTGACGCGGAGAGTTTATGTCTTCGCCGCTGATCTGGAACAGGCCGTACAGATCGCACATGGAGCGCACGCGGCGAAGCTGATCCATCGTATTGCGGGAAGGCATGTATGTGACCGCGTTGAATCCCAGCCCTTTGATGGTGTCGAACAGCAGACCGATGTACGAGTCTTCAAACTTCTGCGTCTTTTTGTCGCCGGTGACGGAATCGCCCACGTCGCCCAGGTATGCATAAGCGGAGATCGCACCGATGCGGCGGCCCAGCGCCAGCACTTCGCGCACCGGCGGACATTCCGCGTCGGCGTCGATGTAGAATTTTTCAACCATATTGCTCTTGAGCGCGCCCAGCAGATCGTATTCATATACGTCGTTGGTTTCGTCCAGCAGGAAGCCCTTTACTTTGGCGGAGATACCGATCCTGAGGTCGTTCTCCAGGAAATCCACGACGGCGGCGCCTTTGCCGAAGCGCGCGGTGATCTTCTTCGCCAGCGCGAACAGCAGATGACGTTCGGTAACGCTGCCGCCCAGGAATGAATTGGACAGCGGCACTACGTCGCGGTCAAAATCCAGTACGATACCGACGTGTTCGGTGAGCGCGTTGATGTTGGCGACCATCTTGCGGTTGCGCTCGTTGCGGGCGGCGCTGTAGGGCTTGAAGAAATCGATCACTTCGTCAATGTTCTGATGCGGTACGCCGTGAAGCGCCATATACGCCACGCCGTTCTGGTCCGGATTGTTGATGCGGCGGTCAAATATCGGCGTATCCTTCATGGACGCGCGGCACTCCACACCGATGGTGGACAATATCCCTACGATCTTTGCGGCTTCGATGAATTCACGGGCGCCGGAAAGCGAATCGTGGTCCATAATACCGGCGGTCTTGAGCCCCGCGTTGTATGCCATCCAGACGGCTTTCGTGGGAGAATACGGAGAAAACGAATATGTGGTGTGGATGTGGTTGTTAACGTCCTCACCGGATACGGGCGCAGGGATCTCCCCCGCGTCGATCATGCGCTTCAGGCCGCGCAGCGCTTCGAGCCGAACCAGCACGTCCTTATTGTTGAGCCGTCCGATCAGATACTCTTTTTTCTCAGATACAGTCATTTTATAATCCTCCGTTTCAGTCCAGCAGGCTGAGCTGCTGATTCTTTTGATCATCTTTCTTTAAAAAGCTGCCCGGCGAAGGTATTGCCCTTATCCGGTACGCGTTCGGATCGGCAAGTTCGGTGCACATATCCGCGCGCTTCATGTATTTAAGTTTGTAGTCCTTCTTCGGTTTCAGCACCTGCACGCCCTGAGTGGTCTTGGTGGTCTTGAGCGGCACCAGATCCGAACTGAGCGTGATCAGCCGGTCATTGGAAGTGGCGCAGACAATATCCGTGGGCACAGATATGTGCAGTATGCCCGCTACGGGGACAACGCCGCTGTACGCGTTGATCAGTTTGCGACGGTTGTTCTTGGTGGCGTAGCTTTCCAGCGGTACGCGGGCGATCTTGCCGTTCTCAAACGCGAACAGCACGTCGCCGGCGTAGTTGTCCGTGGCGCACATGTAGATTATACGCTCATCCTGCGAAAGTTCAAGTGTATTGGACAGATAGTCGCCGAGCGAACCGGCCTTGCAGTCCGGAAGCTCGTGGATCTTCAGCTTGTATACCGACTGTTTGTCCGAGAAGAACAGCACTTCGGATTTGTTGTGCCATTCTATCTCCTGTGAGAACACGTCCCCTTCCTTGAGTTTCTGTTCGGGGTTGTTGCGCAGCGCGATCATCGGTATTTTCTTGAAGTAGCCGTCGCGGGTCAGGAACAGCTTGAGGTTGTAGTCTTCGATCAGTTCTTCGTTTGTGACTGTGACCACGTCGTCTTCGTGGATGATGTCCGTGAGACGCTCCTTGCCGTACTTTTTCTCCACGTCCCGGAGCTGACGCTTGATCAGCGTGCGGATACGGTGTTCCTTGTCCAGCATATCTTTGAGGTCGTTGATCTCTTCGATCAGCTGCGCGATGTCGCCGGTCTTTTCGAGTATGTATTCCTTGTTCAGGTTGCGCAGTTTGATGTCGGCAACGAAGTTCGCCTGTATCTCGTCGATGCCGAAGCCCCACATCAGGTTGGGTATCACCAGATCGTCTTTTTCCGTTTCCCGAACGATCTTGATGGCCTTGTCGATGTCCAGCAGGATCTTTTCCAGACCTTTCAGCAGGTGGAGTTTGTCGCTCTTGGTCTTGATATCGAAGCGGATCTCTCGCTTGACGCACTCCAGCCGGAAACGCAGCCATTCCGAGAGCAGTCCGCGCACGCCCAGCACCTGGGGCCGCCCGTCGATCAGAACGTTGAAGTTGCACGCGAAGTTCTCCTGCAGCGAGGTCATTTTGTACAGCTTGTTCATCAGCGCGTCGGGGTCAATATTTTTCCGCACGTCCAGCGTGATCTTCAGGCCGCCCAGATCCGTCTCGTCGCGGACGTCAACGATCTCTTTGATCTTTCCGTCTTTTACCAGTTTGACCACGTCGTCCATGATGGCTTCGCAGACGGTGGTGTACGGTATCTCATATATTTCGATGCAGTTGTTCTTTTTGTCGAAACGGTATTTGGCGCGGATCTTAACGCTGCCCCTGCCCTCTTCCAGGATCTGCCGCATCACGGACTGGGAGTATATGACCGTGCCGCCGGTGGAAAAGTCCGGCGCCTGGATGTATTCGGCAAGATCGCAGTCTTTGTTGTCGATAAACGCGCACGCGGCCTCGCAAACTTCCTTAAGGTTGAAGCTGCAGATGTTCGTGGCCATGCCTACCGCGAGGCCCTGGGTGGAATTGACCAGGATCGTCGGGAAAGTGACCGGGAACAATGTCGGTTCCTTCATGGTGCCGTCGTAGTTGTCAACGAAATCCACGGCGTCCCGGTCCATGTCCGCGAAGAGCTCCTCGCAGATCCTGTCCAGTTTGACCTCGGTATAACGCGGCGCGGCGCACTGCATATCCCGTGAGTACTGCTTGCCGAAGTTGCCCTTGGAGTCAACGAACGGATGCAGCAGCGCCTGATTGCCCCGCGTCATGCGCACCATCGTGTCGTATATCGCCTGATCGCCGTGGGGATTCAGTTTCATGGTCTCGCCCACAACGTTGGCGGATTTGGTGCGCGGGCCTTTGAGGAGGCCTTTTTTATACATGGTGTAGAGCAGTTTCCGGTGAGAAGGCTTGAAACCGTCGATCTCCGGGATCGCGCGGGAAACGATGACGCTCATGGCGTACGGCATATAGTTCTCTTCCAGCGTGGCAGTGATGGTCTCTTCCCGGAACAGCGGTTTGTCCGGAACGAAAGCCGGAATGAGCGCGTCGGCGTGTTTTTTATCTGTATTTTTATTGGTTTTCTTTTCGGCCATTATTCAGAACCTCTCATTCCAGATCCAGTTCATCCAGATACAGGTGACCTTTTTCGGCGATGATCGCTTTGCGTGCTTCCAGATCGTCGCCCAGAAGCGTTTCGAAATATTCGGCGGTCTTCTGTGCTTCGTCGGTGGTGATGCGTATCAGGCGGCGCGTAGCGGGATTCATCGTGGTCTGCCACATCATTTCGGGTTCGTTCTCGCCCAGTCCTTTGGAGCGCTGGATCGTGACTTTGCCGTCGAGGCCGGACAATATCTTTGCCTTCTCTTTTTCGTCGTAGGCAAAGTACGTATTGCCTTTGTGCGTGATCTCGAACAGCGGCGATTCGGCAATATACACCTTGCCCTCCGTGATCAGCGTGGGCGTCAATCTGTACAGCATCGCCAGTATGAGCGTCCTTATCTGGAAGCCGTCGACGTCCGCATCGGTGCAGATTATGATCTTGTTCCAGCGGAGGTTGCCCAGGTCGAACAGCGACAGGTCTTTGGCGTGCTTGTTCTGTATCTCCACGCCGCAGCCCAGCACGCGGATCAGATTGGTGATGATCTCGCTTTCAAAAATGCGGTTGTAGTCGGCTTTCATGCAGTTGAGGATCTTGCCTCTGACCGGCATTATGGCCTGGAATTCGCTGTCGCGGCCCAGTTTTACCGAACCCAGGGCGGAATCGCCTTCCACGATGTACAGTTCGCGTTTCTCCACGTCTTTGGTGCGGCAGTCAACGAACTTCTTCACGCGGTTGTTGATGTCGATATTGCCCGACAGCTTTTTCTTCATCGAAGTGCGCTGCTTTTCTGCGGACTCGCGGCTGCGCTTGTTGATCAGCACCTGCTCCATTATTTTGTCCGCGTCCAGTTTGTTTTCGATGAAATATATTTCGAGGCGCTTGCGGATGAAGTCCGTCATTGCCTCCTGGATGAACTTGTTGGTGATGGCTTTCTTGGTCTGGTTCTCGTAGCTCGTCATGGTGGAGAACGAGTTGGTGATGACCATCAGAGAGTCCTGTACGTCGGCGAAGGTGATCTTGCTTTCGTCTTTGGTGTATTTGCCCTGGGCGCGAATGTATTTGTCGATCTCGCTGACAAAAGCGGAGCGGACCGCTTTGTCGGGAGAGCCGCCGTTGACCAGGTAGCTGGAGTTGTGGTAATAGTCCAGCATGTTGACGTAGTTGTTGAAGCAGAACGCCAGCTGCATCTTCAGCTTGTATTCCGGCAGATCGTCGCGGTCGCGGCCGCGGGTCTCGGTCTCGTAGAACTGCACCGGTGTGAATTCTTTCTCCTGGGCCTGTTCTTTCATATAATCGGTGATGCCGTTTTTATATACGTATTCGAAACGCTGGCCGGAGGGTTCGTCGAACAGCTTGAACGTGAGGCCGGCGTTGACGACGGCCTGCTTGTTCAGCATGTCGGTAAAAAATTCCAGCGGGATATCGATATCGGTAAAAACTTCCAGATCCGGCTTCCAGCGCTGAATGGTGCCGGTGCCTTTCTGCGTCGTGGGCTCTTTTTTCAGACCGCCGATATTGTAGCCTTTTTCAAAATGCAGGTCGTAGCGGAATCCGTCCTTGAATACCGTAACGTCCATGAACTCGGAGGAATACTGCGTGGCGCAGCTGCCCAGACCGTTCAGGCCGAGGCTGTACTCATAGTTCTCCCCTTCGTTGTTGTTGTATTTGCCGCCCGCGTACAGTTCGCAATAGACGAGTTCCCAGTTGTAGCGGCCTTCTTTTTCATTGTAGTCGAGCGGGCAGCCGCGGCCGTAGTCGCGGACCTGTATCGAATGATCTTTAAAGCGCGTGACCTCGATGACTTTGCCGTAGCCTTCGCGGGCTTCGTCGATGGAGTTGGCCAGTATTTCCACAAAGGTGTGCTGGCAGCCTTCCAGACTGTCCGAACCCAGTATCGACGCGGGTCTCAAACGCACGCGGTCCGGTCCTTTGAGTTGGGTTATGCTTTCATTATCGTATGACTTTTTTGCCATATTTTCTCCTTTAGTAAAAAGCGGTAAAATGCCTTCTTATGTACGGGCATCTTACCGCTGTGATTTCTTTTGTACAAATACAGCCGGGCGATTACCCTGCGCGATCGTCCGAGGCAGGATCGATTATTATCAGTTGAGCATCTCCTGACCGCCGGTGACCGGGATAGCCTGACCGGTCTCGTACTTCTGCTCCACGATGTAGAAGATCGCGCGGGCAACGTCGATTATCTCGCAGCCGCGATGCATCGGAACTTTTTCCTCGTAGTAGCGGCGCACGTCGGCAACGCTCTTGGCGCCGGGGACCTTGCCCGCTTTGAAGTACTGCACGAACAGGCCTTTGACCGGATCGGACCACAGCGGACCGTTGAGCAGGTTGCCGGGGCAGACGGAATTGACCTTGATGTTGTACGGAACAAGCTCCAGCGCGAAGCTCTGGGTAAGACCGATGCCGCCGAATTTACTGCCCGCGTACGCGAAGTTCTTGTTCGAACCGGACAGGCCGGACTTGGAGTTGATCTGGATGATGTCCATGTAGTATTCGGGATCGAATCTGTGCTGGATCTTCATGATGCGCGAAGCCAGTTTGGCGCACAGATAATATGCGGTATAGTTGATCTTGGTAACGAGTTCGAAACGCTGCTGAGTCATTTCTTCGAGGGAGCCCGCAATGGCGATGCCCGCGTTGTTGACGAAGATGTCGAGACCGCCGTATTCCAGTACCGTGGTGTAGACCATGTCGGTAACGAATTCTTCGTTGCCCACATCCGCTTTGCAGGCGATGGTGCGGTTCTTGCCGAATTTAGCGTTCATGTTGTCGCTGTTCGACTTGGCCAGATCGTAATTGAGGTCGGCAATGACCACGTCCGCCCCTTCTTCCAGCATATATTCGGCAATGCCCTGACCGAAGCCCTGAGCGCTGCCGGTGACGATGGCGATCTTCTCGGCAAGGCGTTTGACGCTGCCGCCACCCAGCGAGACCTTGGAGCGGTAGGATTCGACTTCCCAGTTGCAGATGAAGTCGATCATGTACTGAGTCATGAACAGCGGGCCGCCGAAGTTCTGGCTGTACACGCCGATCTTGCAGGCATCGGTAAACACGTCGGCGCAGATGTCCGCGTTCTTTTTGCTGGAGCCGGCGGCGTAGAAGCCGAGGCCCTGTATCGCGATGATCCTGGGCAGGAATCCGTATTTATCCTTGTAGGCGGCGATGCCGGACTTGATCAGCTCGTACTGCTCGTCGAGATCCGCGGCGGCTTTCACGAACAGCGGATAAGGCTTGCAGTATACGATGTGATCCGGGGAGAATGCCGAGGAGACCGGATAGAAGCTCTCTTCGTCCTTCACGAAATCCATGACCTGTTTGTTGGTGCGGAACGTTACGATCTGTTTGTTTTCACCTTCGGAAAGCATCATGCGGATCGCGGGTGCAATAAGCGCCGCGCGCTCTTTGTCGAATTCTACCTCGCTGAAGTCCGGGGTCTTGCGCAGCTTTTCGCGCAGGGTGGCAAAGATCTGTTTGGTCTTGAGCTCGATCTCTTTCTTGGTATCGGCGGCAATGAAGATGCCGTGATTCTGCAGGATGACGAAGTCGGCGTCTTTGCCCTTTTCCGCCTTATAGCGGTCCATTTTCTTTTTAAGCTCTGTGGCCAGCACATAGCCGGGCTCGCACAGATCGACCCATACGAAATCATCGCCGAAGAGACGTTTGGCGGCGCGCTTGCCCGCTTTGCCGCAGGTAAGACCGTTCATCTCGGCGGGATGGGTGTGGACAACGTAAGTATAGTTGATCAGATTATGAAGCAGTGTCTCGACACTGGGGCGTTTGGCGGCTTCGGATCTTTCGCGTGCGTCCATCATGTCTTCCAGCACCAGCGCTTCGCGGCGGGTCTGGTCTTTCGGATAACGTTTATCAAACATGGCCGCGAGTTTGGCGCGGTTCATCTTAACGAAACCCTCGGCGGTGATGGTGGCCAGGGTGGTTCCCGATCCTTTTACGTACAGGAACTCATTCGTTTTGAAGGAAGTGTTGCCGCCGCCCGCGAGCACGAACGCCGGGTCCGCTCCGTATTCATGTGAGATAGAAACAATTGTTGAAAGTGACATATCGAACAAACCTCCGATGTTAAAATTGTGATTGAATCATATATCTTCTGACGGTAATTGTCAAGATATAACGCTTCTTTTTCGTGAAATTTCCAGCAGCCCGAGCTTTGTGAACCCGAATGCTTCGGTTTTGGCAGGATCCTGACTGAAAAGCGTGCGAAATTTGTGCAAAATCGTGCTTTTGTCTGCATCGCTGTCCATGTTTATCAGGTCGCAGAGTACGATTCCGGTGATTTTCCGGAGCCGGAGCTGACGGGCGATCTCTTCTGCGGCTTCCAGATTTGTGTTCAGTATCAGTTCTTCGCGGGTGCGGGCAGAGGCGGAGGCGGAATTGACGTCGATCGCGGTCAACGCTTCGGTGCGGTCAATGATTATATTGCCGCCGGAGGGCAGCAATACTTTCCGCCCGGAGAGGCGGGCATACTCGCGGTCGATACGCTCCCGTTCGAAAAGTCCTTCATCTCCCCTGATAATTTTTATACCGGGATAATCGTTTTCGAAACGCTCCTCCGCATCGGGCGCGTACAGCAGTCCCTCGCTGCCGTTTTTGACATGATCGGTATAGGCGGCGCGGATCCGGTCCAGCATGTTTTTCAACTTGCACGCGTCGTTTAAGATCTCGTCTTCGGCGGCGTCTTCGCAGGCGGTGCGCATGATCAGGCCGTTTACGTATATTCCCGGGTCGCTTTCCGGAGACCGGTACCATGAATAGATGCCCGAGAGCTTTTCGCCGTACGCGCAGACCGCGGCACGTCGCTCCGCACCGGAGATCTTTTTTGATATATCGACTTTAAAATCCTGCAGGCGTCCGCTCAGCTTCAGCACGGCGAACCGGCCGCTGAGCGTTATATTGTCCGTCAGTCTGGCGGGCTTTTCACCGTCGGCCGGGGCAATGATCTGCACGGGCAGTCTGTCCCCGGGGCAGTATTTATCGGTCTTCAGATAGCCGCGCTGCGTTTCTTTTCCGTTTCTGCCGAGTATTATAAAAGCGGCTTCCTGTGCCTTTACGCAGTCCCCCGCGCGGCCGCAGAAGATCGCGCCCGGTGCGGTGCCGTCATTCTGCGCAGGCCCGTATTCCGTGAGCCTGCCGTCTTCTTTGAACGCGTATTTATCCGGGACGTCGCCGGCGTATTGCAGGAAAAGTTCGGTCATTCGAACATTGTCTCCGTGAGCGCCGCGGCAAACAGCCAGTTCATGCTGCGGTCGGGATGGTTGATCTTATTGGCCAGCAGTTCGGTGGTGTCGACGCCGCATTCGTTCAGGCGCTTCCATTTTGAGTAGCAGTCGCATACGCGCACGCCGTTGGCTTCGGCGGTCTCGACAGCGGCGGCAACATATTTGTCCAGTATGCCCGCGTTCTGCAGCCCGGCAATTCCGGCCGCAACGCCGCGGAACAGTTCGCGGTCGATCAGGTGGCTCACTTTGGTGCACATCATGTTCGGGGTCAAAAAGATAACTTCGCTGCCCGCCGCGGTCAATCTGCGGAATATCTCCGCAAGTGCCGCGGTATAATCCGGTATGCCGGCTTCTCCGCGGCCGCAATCGTTCAGACCGAAGCATACGACGGTCAGGTCCGGCGAATGGCTGATCACGTCGCGCTCCAGGCGCGAAAGGCCGTGGGGCGCGTTGTCGCCGCTGATACCTGCGTTGATTATATTGACCGGCACGGTGGGAAACAGTACCGCGAATATGCGGGCAAGATATGTGTGATACGCGGCGTTCTTATCGTATATCGCTTCGATCTCGCCGGGCCGGATCTCGCAGATCTCAAAACAGCCCTGAGTTACGCTGTCGCCCAAAAACGCGATCGTTACGCCCGGTTCATGCATGTTATTGCGGGCTTTTCGTGCCATTTTGTCAATGATATTCATGTTTACCTCGCAAAATCAATT
This sequence comes from uncultured Ruminococcus sp., assembly GCA_902782885.1. GTDB lineage: Bacteria > Bacillota > Clostridia > UBA1212 > UBA1255 > UBA1255. Next base: position 17,022 of record CACZOW010000129.1, read on the forward strand.
AAGATCAGAACTGATCGTCCGGCAGTTCGATCGGACCGGTGTGTTTCGGCGCTTCAGTGGCCGCGGTTTCAGGCGCCCCGGTCTCCGGCACGTCGGTGGCGGGCGCTTCTGTAGCCGCCGGCGCGAGCGCTTTATATCTCACCTGATATTCGTCGTTGAGATATTTATTGTACGTCAGCCTGAGAACAGAGGCGTCCGTAAC
>CACZOW010000130.1 GCA_902782885.1 uncultured Ruminococcus sp.
CGCGGCCGCGGCGCCGCCCCCGAATGTGACCGGGATCTGCAGCTTGACGATCCGCCGCCCGTCGACCACTTCCGGCAGCAATTCCGCAGCAAGTGCGGCGGCATTCTCCGTCTCGCCTCCGAACGGTTCGAAATAATTTAAAAGTATGGGGGCTTTATAGTCCATTACCGGATTCCTCCCGAAAACGCAGACTGCTATTTTGCCGTTTTCTTCTTTTTCCTGCCGATCAGCAAAGCCGCGGTGACACCGCCTGCCGCGACGGCGGCGCCGGCAGCGATCAGCGGGACTGTCAGCGCCCTGTTCTTATTGCCGTGCGCGGAGACTGCGGGTCTCTCCACCGGTCCAGCCTCCAGAGAATCATCATTGAGGGCCTTGTCCGCGCGTTCGCTGAGTTTGACCACTTTTATCGGCGCAACTTCCGAGACTTCGGGGAAATATGTTTGATACGTATAATTAAGCCTGCCCAGCGGCGCACAGTCTCCCTCGGTATAAAACTGCTCCGGGTCGGTATACTGCCTGTTTGAATCGCACACTTTGAAACGCAAATCTATTATATTGATATGAGTGATACCCAGAAGCTCCATCGGCACGCTCACCATGAACCGCCTGCCCTCCACGCGGTATGACACCGTACCGGCGGGGGAGAAGGCGTATTCACCGCCCGCGCCGGAATACGCCGCCACGGTGGTCGTGAGATCGTCTGAAGCGCGGTAATTCACGATATGATCGTAGCCCAGCCAGCCGCTCTTGCCGCCGTCGGTGTCAATGAAGATCTGCAGCCATGACGCATCTTCAGACGCGGGGTGGCGGATATCGGACGCGCATTCGATCATAAAGTGCAGATAAGTTGCGTCATTGGTTACTTTTACCGCAACTATATCGTTATTGCCGGAATCATCGGCGTAATACGTGCCGTGCATGGAGCCGCTGCAGTCGCGGTCAGCGTTGTCCCCGGTCGGATCCGAATAGCTGTGCGCCACCGCGTCCCACTGCTCAAAGCCGCCGGTCACATTGATCTGATGACGGTCGTCGCGAAGCACGGACGGGACGGCGCCTTTGACCGCGGCGACGTTGGAGACCAGCTGCATGTAGTAATTGTCAAAGTATCCGCCTTTGGACATTTCTATGTCCCGGCTGTACTCGTAGTCAAAAGTGTCGATGAACCTGATCGGCCGTTCTTCTATCGGCTGAAATTTTCCGGCGACCCATTCGTTCCAGCCGGTGACCAGCACGTACTTGCTGCCTTTCGCTATCGCGTAGTTGAACTGGCGCTGGATATTGAGGCCGAGCTTGTATGAATCCGCGGTCAGATTGTCGTTCGTACCGTCAAAGGAGCGTCCTCTGTTTCCGGTATATCCGTAAAGACCGGAAGCCGAAAATTCGCCGTTTCCGCTGTGCTGCGCCACGGATACGCTTATCGCCTCATTGGGATGTTCTTCCGATTCATACACGTGCTGCGGCCATTCCCAGTCGATCCAGGGCCAGGAGTTCGGTACGATCTCTTCGTTCGGCCACTGGGGCTCGCGGGTCGTAAAGAAGTTGTCGATATTGGTGTACGCGGGGGCAATGATAAGCGGTTTGCCGTCGACCAGCATCCAGGTGTCTTCGTATTCTTTATCGCTGTAAAAACCGTCGTATATCGTCCGCACCCGGTCCTTGGCGTCGTAATGGGTGTAGAAGACCAGTTTCGGCGCCGCCTGACCCTCCTGATTCATCTGATGGCAGACTCTGGCAATGCGCGAAACGATGTTGATGTACGCCTCGTTGTTGGTGGTGTCAAAATACAGGAAATCGATGCCGGCGTTGGACAACAGCTCCATATGCTTGCGGATCACCCACTCGTCCGAGGACGAATAAAAACCGTACAGCGGCTGTGCGAAAAAGAACACGTCGTTAGGGCTGCCCCAAAGTTCGGGCATGTCCTTCGCGGCGGTGCCGTACTGTTCCATGATGCTCGAGATGGTACTTATGTTGCTGAATCGGTTCGTTGCGAGCCAGAGGAAATAAAAAATGCCCACGTAGTGCTCGCCGGACGAGCCGTAAACGCCTACTGTGCGCGTTTTTTCGTCGATCAGTTTTGCCCGGCCTTTTCCGTCCGGGACCGTATAATCCGGATCGATCTCGCTGAATTGATTTACGACCGTTCTGCCGAGCGCGTCTGTCCCGGCGAGCGGACCGTTGCGGAAACGCGCGTTGTCCGGCAGCGTATAGCTGAGCTGTTTTCCGTTCAGCATATACGACATCGTGTACGTCCCGTCGCCGGCGGCGGTATAAGACAAGGTACCGTCCGTGTTGTCCGCCTTCAGCGTTACCATTTCTTTATATTCAGGCACTGCCCAGTTCTCAGCCTGCATGTCAGCAGCTGCGCCTGCTTTGTCCTCGAGATACTGCCTGTACCGGTCCGCGCTGAAATTTTCGGCGTCCGCGCGTGAGGCAAAAAACGCCATGTAGCTGATCTCGATCGCTTCGCCTTTCCCGACGGGAGGGAAGTTGCCGGCGATAGGGTCAAACCGCAGGTAGTTGAGTTTCTCGTCCAGCCCGGACCAGCGGGACAATGATATTATTTTCTCTTTCCATTCGCCTTCGTTCTGATCCCAGGTCCAGGAGATCTTGTTTGCTTCGCTGACTTCGACTTCGGGGGTCGAAAAATAGATCTCCGCGCTCCTGTTTTTCTCGGTAAAAGCAGTGCGGTAGCGGACGACCATGAACTGCATTTCCGAGGCGGGCGCGTTGGGAACGGTGAGCTCACAGCACGGGTCGTTGTCCGAGGCCGAAAACCGGATGCCTTCGCTGGTCTTCCAGGCACTGAGCCGCACGTATCCGTCAATATCTTCATAAAACCCGCCGGTGCCGTCAAAAAACACCGTGGGCTCAGAGGTGCCGTAATTTGCGATGTTCACTTTGTTTGCCTCCGTTTCCGCGCCGGCGAATGAGACGCCGGGGAGTGCAATGTTAAACGCGGCCGCGGCGCTGACAATTAATGAGAAGATCCGTATCAATGCCTTTTTCATCGTCCGTCTCCCGGTTTTTCAAATGCGATCAATCCAGGTTTTCGTACCCGACGAGCGTCTCAAACAGGGTGTTTGCGTACAGACGCGCCCAGAAATCGTTCGGGTGGTTGATATTGTTTCCTGAGAAGTCTTCGAATTTGATGTGTTCGAGCACCGATGCGGTCATGGAGGTGATACCGCACACGGCGCAGGGGATGCCTTCGCTCCTGAGTTCTTCGGACAGTTTCACCAGCTGAGGTTCCTGGAGCGCGTCGTTTCCCGCCCAGTTGGAGCCGGGCCTGTTGAGCAGCGTGGACATGATGATGATGCCGGTGTCCGGGGCCAGCGCGCGGGCTTTGTCAATGATCGCCTTGTCATTTTCCGCAGTTTTTTCCGGGGAAAGGCCGCCGTCATTGCCGCCGAGGTCAACCACAAAAAGGTCGCAGCCTGACTTTTCGATAAACGGTTTAACGTATTCTTCGAAATTGCTTACACCGTCCGACGTTGTCCAGCCGCCGACGCTGTTATTGATGTAGGTTATTGTCCCTCTGTCGCCGGCAACGTAATCCTTCCTCGGCACAGGCCCCGTTCCGGGAAGCTTTGATTTTTCGTAATGGACCGTATATCCGAAAATGTCTGCGAGCGCATTCGTGACGAGCAGCGCGTATGAATACTGGTACGGGGGATAACTGTACGCAAACGACGATGCGGCTCCGTACGTGCAGCTGTCTCCGTAGAATACGATGGTGACGTCTTCTCCGGCTTCAAACTTGTTATATAATTTTTCGTAGATGTCCGCAAAGCACTTTTGCTTGTAACCGTTCCAAGTGTCGGAGTGGGTGTATTCGACGTTCACCTGATAGTTGGTCATTGCCGTGCCTTCGCCCCAGTGGATGGATCTTGTCTCGCCGTCAACGTCGATCCGAAGCGTGCCGTCGCCGGAATAATATTTTTTGCTAGTGATGCACGGGATCTTGCTGTCTTCGGTGACCCGGAGCTTGCCGTCAACGACCTCATAATCGCGGCCTTCTTCGTACGTTTTTTTGCCGTTGTATGACGTTACTGAAATGACTTTATCGATCTTGTACAAAAGTTCTTTCGTATCGCCTTTGTCAATAAACATCACCGTCTCGTTTTTTACGTGGTCGCCGGAAAATACGTTCTGTATTTCCCAGGTAAGGTCCTCTGCTTTGAAATCCAACGGCCTGTTTCCCGACATATCATCTGTCGCCTCCGCGGGTTTTGCTGTATTTTTGACTGTGTCTGTATTGAGATCGCACGCTGCGATCCCGAGCGCTATTGCCAGGACCATTACGCTCGTCAACGCTTTGATAAGTTTGTTTCTGATCACCATTTCATCAGGCTCCTTTCACACTTGCTGTTTTACACGGGTCGGCGGGAAATGTCAATACGAAAGTGTCACCGGACCCGCTCACGGTTGATTTAAGCGCGTTCAGGCAGTATAATAATATACGTAATTGACCGCGTATGCACCGGCAGAACGGATGCGGCGA
>CACZOW010000131.1 GCA_902782885.1 uncultured Ruminococcus sp.
AATATAAACAAAAAACAGTCCAAGCAAGCATTTTTGTTTATTATTATGTGATTGCGAGCAGGACAAGAGACTCGAGAAAGCGACCAGGGTCTGAAAATGAGCGAGCGCGGCCTGTTACCCTGCTGAAATAAATACGATTTCGGGAGTAGAGCCATGTTTCAATGGCCTTTTTAGATCATGTGAAGATGAATTAACATTGCGCGGCTGGAACTCCTTTCCGAAACGTGCGGCGGTGCCGTTCTGGCTGCCGCACTGCAGGGAATTGTCCATTCATCCGCGTTCTCGCTCATTTTTTTCGGGCTCCTCTGGTATAAAACCACTAATATTTGCCTGAATTTATCCAGAATTGCCATTTTCGCAGTCTTGCTCGCGCTCATTTTTTGTTTGCCGAGCCTTACAAATGGTATAAAAACGCTAAAATCCTTTAATATTATCCAGATCGAATCGGAAATATTTTGCTCCAATGGTATAAAATACCCAGAAAATGGAAAAATTATCCAGCCACAAGACCACAGACGGAGCCCAAGGACTCGAGAAGGAGCCAAAAATGGTATAAGATGCCTCAAGAAGCATTTAATTTATCCAGAATCCGGGAGCGATGCAAAAACTGAGAAGTTGAGAGAAGGCGCCCGGAGCCTGCGCCTTGATAAAAATCGTTCTTTCCTCTAAGTCCGCTTCTTCCCGCGTTTTCTGATCAGCAATGCCGCCGCACCGCCGGCCGCCAGGACCGCCAGCCCCGGTATAAGCACCGCTTTCCAGGGGAAACGGGAAGACGCCGGAGTATTGTCCTCCTCCGGGCCGGGCGCGCCGGCATACAATTCGATCTCCGCGATGGATTTGTCCGCGGTATTGCTGCCCAGGTTCAGCCAGAGCAATTTTACGTAGCGGTAGTTGCCCGAGAGCGCCTCGCTGACAACGCGCCTGTCGCCGTCATAGATAGTATTTGGACCGCGCAGTCCGGCGTCGGCAATGACCGTCCAGTCGCTGCCGTCCTTCGAGCCTTCGATGCGGTAGCGGGGGATGAGAGCGTTTTGACCCACACGGATGTTGATGCCGGTAAGGCCGTGCAGTTCGCGCAGATCCATCAGGATCGTCTGGGTACCGATAGGTGCGTACGGTCTCCACAGCGTGGCGTCATTGCCGTCAAACAGCGCGCCGACCGTGTCGGATGCGTTGCCCGCGGCGTCGTAAATATAACTGCCTGTGCACTTTACGTCCGGGAACTGCAGTTCGCCGCCGTACTCCGGCAGCGCACCCTGATCCTTGGCAAGCCACGCGGCCGCTTCGATGACCGCGGCCCAGTTGCCTACGACTTTGGTGAAGGTCACGCGCAGGTGCCTGTACGAGTATTCCGATCCGAGGCGGAGCGTGAACAACGATTTTGTGCCGGTATAATCCGCGGGCAGGTCTTCGCAGCGGATGATCTCGCGCCAGGCCTGACCGTCATCGGAGCCTTCGAGCACACAACCGATAACGGACGTGCCGCGGTACATATTCAGCGAAAAAGTGTTGAAATCGCGCGCTTCCGTAAGCTCGAACCACAGGCTCTGCGGAAGCTCGGGACCCGAGGCGCACCACCAGGTGTCGGGGCTCCCGTCAACGGACATTGCCGCGGCGGAAGCGTCGCCGCTCCGGCTCGACGCGCCTGCCTTGACGCCGGAAAGGATATTGTCGCCCCTGCGGGTCGCCGACGTGATCGCGTCAGGTTCGCTGCCGTCGAGCCCGGAAAGAATGCTGTCGGTATATGCTTTTTCGGTCGTATAATTGCCGAAGTCGCGACCGGTGACCAGCAGCACCCAGTCGCCCGCGGTCGGCTTTCGCGGGATCGAATAATTGCCGTTCTTTGCTTTGAAGCGTCCCGGGATCTCCACGTATTTGCCCGTGAGCGGATCGAACCAGCGGGCGGAATAATTGATTTTTGGATCCAGGCCCCGAAGCTCACCGGTATCGTACGACGGGTTGTAGAAGTAGGCGACATATGTATCGGCGTTGTCCGAGGAGGCAACGACTTTGGTCTCCTCCGTAAAATCCGAGTACGCCCCGTCGTCGAAGCGGGGAACGAGCCGGCTGAAGTCAACGCTTTTAAAGAACTCCGCCATATATTTCATTTCGAATGAACCGGGCTTGTCGATGCCCATGTACCAGGGCTCGAAGCTGAAGGTGCCGAGCCAGCCGGTGTTGCCCGCGGTGGAATAGTTGTTGGCCCACACGCCCGTAACGCCGTACGTGAAACCGTAGCTGCCGCACAGGTTGGCTTTCCACGCGGAGATGCGCGAGGCGTCGTAGCCGTTGAAGCCGCCGCAGATGATATCCTCGTAGTTGGCTTCGGTCTCAACGAAAGGTTTATGTGCGCCCGCGCGCGTGTTGTTCCAGTAGCCTTCGTACAGTTTTTTAGTCTGTATAATAGCGCCGTGGCCGCTCTGCAGCGCGTAGAAGCCATGCCAGGATTCCGCGTCCAGCTTCGCCACGAATTCGTTGTCAACGGGAAGCGGATACTGATGTGCGCCCTGCGGGTGGCAATATCCGTCGCCGCCGGCAACGATCCGCGCGGACGATACCCACCGATCGAACTGCGCCTCTCCGGTGATCTCCTGCGCCGTGATCCACACCACCGGGTATGCCGCGTAGCGGGCGGTGAGGTAGCGCGAGAACCGGTTCAGATCTGCCTCGGACATCGCCCCGGTGGTGCTGGAATGCACGCCGAAGCCCAGCGCGATTACCATGCCTTTTTCGGCCAGATAATCGAACATGACGTCGATCTTTTTAGCAAATGTGTCGGTGTTGGGGCGGGTATATTTCAGACGCCAGAGGCCCGGTTCTTTGGTGACGGCGCGCTGACCACCGCCGTCGGATTCGGCGCTGTCAAAATACGTCTGGTATACGGTAAAGCCCTTGGCGGCGCGGTCGTCGACTTCATGCCGGAACTGGTTGCCGCAGCCGCAGCCGGGGTAGTTGCACTGCGTGATTGAAACGTAGTTCGGCGCCTGCCAGTTGGTATCTCCGAGCCAGTAGAAGGGTGTGCCGTCGTCGTGTACGAAATATCTGCCGTTATCGGAAACCCTGACAAAGCCGTGCCGGTCGATATCCGTGGCGCCTGTGTTGTCCACCGCGCTGACGGTGCCGGTCACGCCGTTAAGGTCCGGATTGTCCGCGTCGGTAGAAGTGACGGTGTACGTCCACACACCGGCTTTCGTGGGGGCAAAGCGCACGTGCCACTCGCTGCCGCCGTACCAGAAACCGTACAGGTGGATCCGGGTGCCGTCCTCGTGCACGAATTCGGCGTCAATATCCACGTCTTTGTACGGATTTTTATAGGTTTTCGCGCTTTTTAGCACGATATCGGTGCGTTTCCAGACTTCGGCGGTCCCGGCGGATCCGTCAGAGTCAACGTCCGGTTCGCCTCCGCTCGTGCTGCTTCCGGCCGCGTGCGCATAAGGCAGCATGCACGGGATCACGAAACTCATTCCCAGAAGAAACGACAAAATTTGTATCAGATTTCTTTTCATGCGGACAACACTCCCTCCGTACCGCACATATGTCAGCGACTGCCG
>CACZOW010000132.1 GCA_902782885.1 uncultured Ruminococcus sp.
AGCATCAGCAGCGCGAGCAGAATATAAAGAGTCACAGATATAGCTTTTTTCACAGAGCGCTCACCCCTAAAACTATTGTAGCCCATACGCGCTTCCCGGGTCAACTTTTTAAGCACGGGGTCAGACCCCGTGCTTAAAAATCGAGGCTCGGGATCCGGCATTTGAACAGCGGCGCCGTATAGAGTATAATCAGAGAGCGGACTTCGGGAAGGAGGCGGCAAGGTGGAAAAACGCGAACTCAGACAATTGATCAGAACGAAAGCGGCGCGGCTTACGCGGGAGTATATTGACGCCGCCAATGCGGCAATATTCGAGCGCGTCGTATCGCTGCCCGATTTCGTCAATGCCGGAACTCTGTTCTCCTACGTCAGCCTTGCGCGCGAACCGGACACGCACCGGCTCATAAAATCTGCGCTGAAGCTCGGCAAAAAAGTATATGTGCCGCGCATCACCGGCCCGGGGATCATGGAGGCGGTCAGGATCGAAGCGCTTGAGACGCTGACGCCGGACCGATTCGGAATATTGACCCCCGCGGCGGGGGAGACCGCGCGTCCCGAAGAACTCGATTTTTCATTGATCCCGTGTCTGAGCGCCGGCCCGCATGGCGCCAGGCTGGGCAACGGCGGCGGCTACTACGACCGCTTTTTTGCGGCGGAGTCAATACCGGACTCCTCGCACGGCGCATTTTTCCGCCGCGGCGCCGTATTGTGTTTCGAAGATCTGCTGACCGACGGTATTCCGCTCGATGCGCACGACGTCCGTTTCGGCTTCTTCATCACCGAAAAACGCACCGAAATTAACTGAAACGAACGAATTCTCCCGCTTGACACACTTCCCGAAACTGGTGTATAATCCAAAAGCTTGAGTCTTTTTTGACTCGTGCCGGATTTTTTGCGGGCGGAAAGCCGCCGCCGGACCATTCCGGAACGCCGGTTTTACCGCATTCGGCCGCGATCCGCGCACGGCAGTCAATGGATATTCAATAAATTCTCTTTGGAGGTAGTTTTATGAAGAGTACGGATATCAGAAACGTAGTATTCCTGGGCCACAGCGGTGTCGGTAAAACGACAGTCGGAGAGTCGATGCTTTTCCTTTCGAAAGCCACCGACAGATTGGGGCAGATCGCCGACGGAAATACTGTGCTGGACTACGATCCTGAGGAGATCAAGAGACACGTTTCTGTGCAGACCGCGGTCGCTCCCGTAAGCTGGCAGGGCAAAAAAATAAATATAATCGACACCCCCGGATATTTCGACTTCGTTGCCGACCAGCTGGAGGGCGTCAGAGCCGCAGATTCCGCTATCATCGTTATGGCGGGCGACTCTGTTACCGTTGGCGCCGAGAAAGCGTGGGACATCGTAAATAAAAACAAGCTGCCCCGCATGTTCTTCGTAAACCGTCTTAACGAAGAAAATGCCAACTTCGAAAAGCTCTATCAGAACATGCGCGAAGTGTTCGGCACTTCCTGCGTAACGCTGCAGCTGCCCGTGTTCGAGAACCGCACGATGGTCGGCATGGTCGACACCGTTAAGCTGGTCGGATACAAGATCGGCAAAGACGGCACCTTCATCGAGGACAGCATTCCCGCATCCGTTAAAGACGAGGCCGAGTCCATCCACAACGACCTCAAAGAAGCGGTCGCCGAGTCCGACGAAGAGCTCATGATGAAATACTTCGAAGGCGAAGAGTTCACCGACGAGGAAATGGTCAACGGCCTTAAAAAAGCCATCGTCGAGTGCACCTGCGCACCTGTACTTGTTGGCGCCGCCAACGAGAACACCGGCGTTAAGAAGCTCCTCGACTTCATCGTGGAATACCTTCCCGATCCCACCGAGCTGCCTCCGGTAGTCGGCACCGACAAAGACGGCAATCCCGTCGAGATCAAAATCGACGCCGCCGGCGCACCGCTGGCGTTCGTGTTCAAAACGATCGTTGACCCCTTCGTAGGCCGCCTTTCCATATTCAAAGTCTACTCCGGCACCATCCGCGCCGACAGCCAGATCTACAACGTCAACGAAGAAGCCGACGAGCGCTTCACCCAGGTATTCACGCTGCGCGGCAAAAAGCAGCAGCAGGCGACTGAGATCATTGCCGGCGACATCGGCGCCGTGTCCAAACTCACGTCCACTCAGACCAACGATACGCTGGGCACCAGAGCGAACCGCATCGAACTGCCGCTGATCGAATTCCCCGAGGCGCAGATCGTACAGGCCATCACGCCCAAGACCCGCGGCGACGAAGACAAACTGAACTCCAGCCTTGCGAGACTCGCGGAAGAGGATCCTACGTTCCACTTCGGTCAGAGCGCCGAGACCGGCGAAGCTACCGTTTCCGGCATGGGCGAGATGCACATTGACATCATCATGAGCAAGCTGAAGACCCGCTACGGCGTCAGCGTTGACATCTCCGACCCGAAGATCGCGTACCGCGAGACCATCCGCTCCAAAGTATCGGCCGAAGGTCTTCACAAGAAGCAGTCCGGCGGCGCCGGCCAGTACGGTAAAGTCGTCATCGAGTTCGAACCCGGCGAGCAGGACGAACTGGAATTCTGCGAGAACGTGTTCGGCGGCGCCGTGCCCAAGCAGTTCTTCCCCTCCGTTGAGAAAGGCCTGCAGGAGAGCGTTAAGAAGGGCGTGCTGGCGGGTTATCCCGTTGTCCGCCTGAAGGCGACGCTGGTCGACGGTAAATATCACCCCGTTGACTCCAAAGAAGTGGCGTTCGTGTCCGCGGCCAAACTGGCGTTCCAGGACGGCGTGAAGCGCGCTAAACCCGTGCTGCTCGAACCCGTGGTCACTGTCAACGTTTACGTGCCCGACCGCTACATGGGCGACGTAATGGGCGATATGAACAAGCGCCGCGGCCGTATCCTGGGCATGAACCCCATCGGCAATGGCATTCAGGAGATCGTCGCCGAAGCGCCCATGGCGGAAATGATTCGCTACGCCATCGACCTCCGCGCCATGACGCAGGCCAGAGGCAGCTTCCACACCGAGTTCGCCCGCTACGAGGACGTGCCCGAAATGATCGCCACCAAGATCATCGAGGAAGCCAAAAAGAACGCTGCGGAGAACGACGATTGATAATTTGACACAACGATCAACTGGCAGAGTCGGAGCAGTCCGGCTCTGCTTGCATGTTACGGGGAAAATAATTCCCATTGCCCGTTGAAAGGCGGAAACGACGATGAAAAAAATAACCGCATGGATCCTGACCGCGATAATGTTATTGACCGCGTTCGCGGGCTGCACAAAGCGCGGCAGCGGACCGGACGCTACGGCGGGACCGGAAGATAAACCTGACGAAACGCACGGCGTGGTGTCGCTCAGGGTCAATTACGAGACCGAACCCAA
>CACZOW010000133.1 GCA_902782885.1 uncultured Ruminococcus sp.
CGTCCGGACGTGCTGGGCATCGCGTGGGATCCTTCTTCTCCCGGAGAGCGGCTCGGCTCCCTTACCGAATTCACCATCGTGAAGGCGCGCGTTTACCGTCAGGCGCTCACCGACGAAGAAGTAAAGGCAGCTTATGACAACTGCGTCGCGCTGGTCTCCAACTGACCGCGGCGTCTTAAATAACACAAGTCGAAGAATGAGGATATTGACAACATGATAAGACCGTCTTTTTCGTTTAAGTACAACGGCGTGCCGTTTGACGCGCTGGAGAAGCAGATATTGCCCACGGAAACCGGCTATAAAGTAGTGCTGGCGGACGGATTATGCGTCGAGTGCAAAGCGGACTTCCACGAGAAGTACGGCGTGACGCACTGGGTGAATTACTGGTCCAATCCGACGGATCACCCCAGCGGCCAGATCTCGGATCTGTACGACTGCGACATAACCGTGCCCTTCGAGCCGGATCCGCCCGTGACGCGCAAGAACCGGCAGGCCACCTGGGAGCCGGAGACGTTCCGGGTGATCAAGACCGTCGGCGCCAACGTTAAAGAAGACGATCTGTCCACCACCGCGGTGCGGCTGTGGGAAGGTCAGGAGACTGAGTCCCACTGCGCTTGCGGCAGGAGCGGATTCGAAAATTTCCCGTTCTTCGACCTCGTACGCAAAGACAAAGGCGTGCTGGTGGCCGTGGGCTGGACCGGACAATGGCAGGCCCGCTTCTTCCGCTCTCACGATGCCTGCCGCGTCGTATTCGGAATACAGCACGCCAACTTCTATATGAAGCCCGGCGAGTCATTCCGCACCGCATCGGCGACCGTGCTGGAATATTCCGACGGTCAGGAGAACGCGCACAATGCATGGCGCAGGTACATCAAAGACGTTGTCTCCCCCGTCGGCAAACCCGGCCGCGCCGCGACGCCGCCGTTCAGCGGATTGTTCTGGGGCGGTATCCCCTCCGCCGAAATGGTAAAGCGTTGGGAAGGTATCGTGCGGGAAGAATTGCCGCTGGACACCTGCTGGATCGACGCGGGCTGGTACGAGCCGCTGAGGTCGATGACCACCGCCACCCAATCCGCTGACTGGCCGCAGGTAGGCACGTGGCAGATAAACGAATTCTACCACCCCGACCGGTATAAAAACCTGATCAGTTTCCTGAAAGAACACGGGAAGAAGTTTCTGGTATGGTTCGAGCCGGAGCGGATGCGGAAGAGCGTCGTGATCTGGACAAAATATCTGAAACGCACCGACGAGGACAAGGACGACAATGTTTTGATCGCCCTCAACGACGATCAGGTGCTGGAGGAAGTGACCAAAAAGATCGGCGACGTAGTGGAAGAGCTCGAATTGGACTGGTACCGGCAGGATTCCAATATAATGCTGCTGGAGTATTGGCTCCATGAAGACGAAGAGAACCGAAGCGGCATAACCGAGATCAAATATATCACGAACCTGTACAGGTTCTGGGACAATCTCCTTGCCCGCTTCCCGCACCTGATGATCGACGACTGCGCCGGCGGCGGCCACCGCATCGACATCGAGATGCTGTCGCGCTCCGTACCGCTCTGGCGGTCCGACTATCAGTGCATGTGGGATTGCCTCCCGGAGGCCAACCAGATGCAGAACACCTGCGCCGCCTGGTGGATGCCCTGGTCCGGCATCGGCTACGGTCCGAAACTGGGCGACACGTACAGCTTCCGGAGCGCGTACACCGGCGGCATCGCGGTGCGGACGTGGGAGCATGTTGACCCCGAGTGGAATTTCGAGAACGCCGTGGTCGATTATGACTGGGCGCGCAAATATTTTAACGAATACCTGGAGATCCGCCGCTATTTCGGCGAGGATTTCTATGCTTTGATACCAAACTCCAAGGAAAACACCTCCTGGAACGCACAGCAGTACCACGATCCGGAGGATCAGAGCGGCATCATTCTGGCGTTCCGGAGAGCGCGGAGTCCGTTTGCGGTGCTGTCCGCGCGGCCCAGGGGTTTCCTGCCGGAGGCAACGTACGAATTCACCGACCGCGACACCGGCGAGACTTTTGTCCGTTCCGGCAAAGAACTGCTGGAACAGGGGCTGGAGCTGCGCATAGACGGGCAGCGCGAGTCCAAACTGCTGCAGTACCGGAAAGTCTGACCCGCATTATTTAAGAAGCATTTTTCTCAGAGAGGAAGCAGGTTATTATGGGAAGCAAAAGCAGAACGGCAAAGCTGTGCGCGGTAATTTTGAGCATAGTGCTGTTATTGACCTGTGCCGCGCAGTCTGTATTTGCCGATGAATATCCGCCGCGGGAAGGCGATTTTACCGA
>CACZOW010000134.1 GCA_902782885.1 uncultured Ruminococcus sp.
CAGGGTGTCAACGCCGCACTGCACGTAGTTTGCCGGATCGAACACCGCGCGGATCTCCGGTATCGCCCGGTGGATCTCCAGGCAGCGCTCCGGCACGTCGCCGTATATTCCCTTTTCGTTCTCATGGCACAGCACTATGCCCGCGGAACGGGCCGCGATCTCCAGCTGCACCAGCCGGCGCATGACGCGTTCGGTATAAACGCTGTAGTCGGCTGTTCCGGCGGGAATGAAAAAGCTGAATATGCGCATATAAGACGCGCCCAGTATCCCGGCGACTTCCAGCGTGCGGCGGAATTTTTCAAAATGCGGTCCAAAATCGTCGTTGATACCGATCTTGCCGTAGGGCGATCCGATCGACCGCACCGCCAGCCCTGCGTCCGCGAGCCGTTTCGCGATCTCCTTCGCTTCACCGGCATCGACATCCGCGATGCTCTTTCCGTCCACGCCCCTTATCTCCAGGAGCCCGATGCCGTTGCGCTGCAGCGCCGCTATCTGCGCTGTAAGACTGCTGCCGGCTTCATCCGCAAACGCGGCCAATGTGTAACTCATACTGCTGTCTCCCCGTTAATATGTTATGGCGTCACAGCGCCCGATACGCAAATTCGCCCTCCGCGAATACCGCCCGCGACGCGGTCATGTCAATAATATCCGCCTTCAGCCGCTCGATATCCCCCGCGGGCGTCCAGATCCGGAACCGCACCTCGTGGGTGTATTCCGGGGGCTCGAGTTCGAGGCGGAGGCTGCGGTCGCTGTCTCCGGCCGCGAGGCTCTCCAGGCGACTGCGCACTTTGCCGCTGTCGCCGTAATTGACCGTCACGTCCAGCCGGCGGCAATAATACATTTCCGCCTCGCCCGCATTGTCCGCCGCCGCCGAAGCGCTTCCCGAATACGCCCGCACCAGCCCCGCGGCGCCCAGCAGCGTGCCCCCGAAGTAGCGGGTGACAACGACCGCCGCGTTGGTCAGTTCGCGCTTGCGCAGCACGTCGAACACCGGCATCCCGCCCGTGCCCTGGGGCTCGCCGTCGTCGGAGTAACGGGAGAACACACCGTCTTCCGTCTCCACCAGGTACGCGTACACGTGATGGCGCGCGTCCGGGTACAGTTCCCGCCGCGTGCGCAGGAATTCCAGCGCTTCCGCTTCGCTCCGCACCGGCATTACGGCGGCAATGAACCGCGACCGTTTTTCTATCAGCTCCGCCTCCGCGAACGCGGCCGGCGTCCGGTAATACTTCAGCATCAGCGTCTGTTTCTGCCGCGCCGGCGCAGGTTGGCAACGATATACGCCCCTGCCCCGATCGCGCCTATGGCGGCAATAATGCCCCCCGCGATTATCACGCCGGGGACGGTGCCGCGGCCGGTCCTGCGATCATTGCCCGCCTCCGGTGTGACCGGCGCTCCGCCCTGATCGCCCGTATGCGTGCCGGGGCTCGGTATGGCCGCGGAGGCGTTGTCCGCGGTCGGAAGGTCGGTCGGCGTTGGCACCGGCGTCGGTTCCGGCGTATCTGTGGGCTCCGGCGTCGGCGAAGGCGTAGGCGTGGGCGTGGGGACCGGCGTAGCCGTATGCACGGTGCCGTTTTCCACCACCAGATTCTCCAGGAGGTCGTTCTTCTTCACGTCTTCCCCCACCGTGGAGCGGTACAGCCCGAACTGGCGGCAGTCCCCGTACCCGTCGGTCTTGACCTTGAAACGCATCCATTGCTGCGATTCATGGCATTTATACCCTTTTTTGGCCATTTCCAGCGCGGTCTCGCCGCCGAATCTGCTCAGCGTGATGTTCTCCCAGTCCATTATCACGCCGTTGTCCCGGTTGTACAGGTGGCTGTAGAACTTGGGCGTATCCCAGACGCCGTATTTTTCCGCGGACTCCGGGTATTTTGCCGGATCGGCAGCGTCGGGAACACTTTTTTGCAGCATCGTCCCGTTGATCCGATGCGCGCCGTGGCCGTATTCGCCTTCAAAATCGTGGCCGACGATCACCTGCGGCTTGAACCGCCGGATCATCTCCACCTGCCATTTTTCCACTTTATCGGCGCCGTACATCGCCTTCGCGTCGGCCAGCGTCTCCGAATATTCGTCAATGAACCCGCCGTACACCGGATACGCTTTGATCCCCACGGTCCAGAGCCCGTCCAGCTGCTCGTGCACCCGGTATTTCTCCGTAAGATCGTGGTCGGTCATGTACGCCACCTGCACGCGGAAGCCCAGTTCGCCGCCATAATACGGCATGATCCCGCCGAAAAACAGATGCTCGTCGTCGCCGTGCGTGGGGAACAGCAGAAAATCCGCCTGCTCCCACGGCTCCCGCCACACCTGCACGCTCGAGGGCAGCGCTCCGCCAGTATAAAAATTCAGATCGCAGATCACCGTGCCGGCGGGTATGTGCAGGGTCAGCTCCCTGGTCTCCTCCGGCAGCTCCACATATTCGTGAATGAATCCGTGCGTTCCCTGCTCCAGCGTGCGGCCTCCGCTCTCCAGCTGCCAACGGCCCGGCTTTCCGTCCCAGATGACGTACACCCCCGCCAGCTTGACTTCGCTGGTGTCTTTAACGGCAACGCGCAGTGTGTCCGCCTCGTCAAAAGTCACTTTGCTGCTGCGGTCGGAATCGGTCAATTTCGAGGTTCCACGCCCCGAATCTGCCTGAATTTTAACGGCATATGCTACATTTTCGGCTTTTTTATCGTTCTCGGCAGAAACGTTCTTCCCTGCCGGCAATATAAGCAGCGCCAGGACTGCCGCTAACAGCAATAGCCTCAGCGGCGCGGTCAACCGCGCTGTCCGGTTATGTGTATCATGATATTTGTTGTCAATAAACATGTTTTCCTTCTTCTCTCAGCGGAGTTCTCGCCGGAATCATTATAGCACTTTTCAGGCGAAAATGTCGACCTTTTTCCGCGGCCGCGCCCGCGGCCGGGATCAACACGCTCGAAGTGGTCGGCCGCTCCTCCTGTCCTGTTCCGCGGCCGGGATCTCGACGGCCGCTCCGCATTCTCGCTCATTTTAAACTCAGAGAAGGCACCCGCGTCTAACAAAACCCTTGATTTTAACGATTTTTTTAGACGAGCTGGCTTGCTCTCGCTCATTTTAAACTGAGAGAAGGAGCCCGCGTCTAACAAAACCCTTGATTTTAACGATTTTTTTAGACGAAGTGGCTTGCTCTCGCTCATTTTAGACTCAGAGAAGGAGCCTGCGTCTAACAAAACCCTTGATTTTAACGATTTTTTTAGACGAGGTGGCTTGTTCTCGCTCATTTTAGACTCAGAGAAGGA
>CACZOW010000135.1 GCA_902782885.1 uncultured Ruminococcus sp.
GAGACCAACAACGCCGGCGGGATACTGGGCGGCATTACCGACGGCATGCCGCTCACCTTCAGGGTGGCGTTCAAGCCTACGCCGTCGATCGCGATCGCGCAGCACAGCGTGGAGCTGGATACATTGTCCGACACGGAAGTGTGTGTGGGCGGAAGGCACGACCCATGCGTTGTCCCAAGGGCGGTACCATGTGTGGAAGCCGCCGCGGCGCTGGCCGTGTACGACGCGTTTATTGGCCGCAAGCGCGAGATTTGAGAGGTGCGTCATGGATATCAGCGATTACAGAAAACACATTGACGAGATCGACGATCAACTCGTACGGCTGTTTGCGGAACGCATGGCGACTGCGAAAAGCATCGGCGAATTCAAACGCGCCCACGGCCTGCCGGTGGGTGACGCGCGGCGGGAACTGGAAGTGCTCGGCGAAGTAGAGGCCAAGACGCCCGAGGAACTGCGCCGCTATTCACGCCAGCTGTACATGCTGATGTTCGAGCTCAGCCGTTCATATCAGCGGAGCCTTCTGCGCTGCGGACTCATCGGCCGGAAACTCGGCCACAGCCTGTCGCCGCAGCTGCATAAAGAGTTCGGCTCATACGAATATAAACTTTATGAGCTGGAGGAGGACGAAATCGCGCCGTTTTTGAAGAAGGGCGAATTTGACGCGCTGAACGTGACTGTACCGTATAAAAAAATTGCCGCCGCGTGCATGGACGAACTCTCCGATACCGCGCGGGAACTGGGTTCGGTCAATACCGTGCTGCGCCGCCCGGACGGAACGCTCTACGGGGACAATACCGACGTTTTCGGCGCGGAAGAACTGCTGCGGCATACCGGATTCGCCTTTTCCGGCAGCAAGGTCCTGGTCCTGGGCAGCGGCGGCGCGTCGGCCGCGGTCTGCAAAGCGCTCAGAAATCTGGAAGCGCAGCCGGTCGTCATCAGCCGCTCCGGCACGGACAATTACGATAATATCGAACGCCACTCCGATGCCCGCGCGCTGGTCAACGCCACTCCCGTAGGCATGTATCCGGATACCGGCCGCTCGCCTCTGGATCTGACGCGGCTGCCGGGACTTGAACTTGTGGCCGATCTCATTTATAATCCGTACCGTACGGCGCTGCTCGCTCAGGCGGAAGCGCTGGGCATAAAGGCGGTGAACGGGCTCCGGATGCTGGCCGCGCAGGGCCTCAGAGCCTCGGAACTGTTTACCGGAAGAACGCTGCCGCTGTCGCTGATCGATAAAGCGACGGACAGGCTGGCGGCGGAACTGAACGGTGCACAGGACGCGGCAAAGGAAGTCGGCGGCCGTAAACTTATGTTTATGGTGCTCAACGGTCCGAACATCAACATGCTGGGAGTCCGCGAACCGGAAGTGTACGGAAAGCGCGATTACCGCACATTGCTGGACGAAATAGAGACCTGGGCCGCTGAACTGGGCGTGGCGGTGCGCTGCTATCAGTCGAATCACGAGGGCGAACTGGTCGACCTCATCCAGGCGGCGCGCGGGCAGTTTGACGGCATTGTCATCAACCCCGCCGCGTACACCCATACCAGCGTGGCGATACTGGACGCGCTCAAAGCGGCGGGATTGCCCGCGGTGGAGGTGCACATCTCAGACGTGGCGGCCCGCGAACCGTTCCGGCAGATATCGTACGCCGGCATGGCCTGCATCAAAACGTATGCCGGACTGGGGTTCGAAGGCTACCGCAGAGCGATGGAATACCTTAAAGCGTACATTCTCGGAACGGAGAACGACGCGGAGAAGCGCGAACTGGTGGAGGACCGCCGATGGCGCGGGCAAAGCTGATCTGCCCGAACACCATTATCCGCCGCGCACCGGCAAACGGTCCGGCACGTCGCAAAACTGACCGAAATAATAAACAAATCTATATATCTCGTATAACGGTAACACGGAAAGGAAGGAATTACCATGAGAACTTACAGTGAGATACCCTACAAGATCTACCTCGACGAAAAAGAGGTCCCGAAGGCCTGGTTCAATCTGCGGTCTGCCATGATCAACAAACCCGCGCCGCTGCTCAATCCCGGCACGCTCCAGCCCATGAAGGCGGAGGAACTGTCCGCGGTTTTCTGTGAAGATCTGGTCGCGCAGGAACTGGACAACGACACCGAATATTTCCCCATTCCAGAGGCGGTACAGAATTTCTACAGAATGTACCGGCCGTCTCCGGTGGTGCGCGCGTACTTCCTGGAGAAGGCGCTGGGCACGCCGGCGCATATCTATTACAAGTTCGAGGGCAACAACACATCCGGCTCCCATAAACTTAATTCTGCCATAGCACAGGCATACTACGCCAAGAAGCAGGGCCTCAAGGGCGTTACCACCGAGACCGGCGCGGGCCAGTGGGGCACGGCGCTTTCAATGGCCTGCTCATACTTTGACCTTGACTGCAAGGTATTTATGGTAAAGGTTTCATACGAGCAA
>CACZOW010000136.1 GCA_902782885.1 uncultured Ruminococcus sp.
CCCTTCCGCGCATTCGAATTCCGCGCGGTCTCCCGAGGGCACTCCCGCGGGCAATGTCCCGCCGTGCACAACGACCGGGACCCCCTCCGCCCGGAGCGCGTTCAGCCGCGCCAGGAGTTTGTCCGGCAGCAAGCGGCTCTCGGGCACGAGCAGCGCCGAATATTGACGCCCGCGGACAACAAGTTTTCTCTCCTGCGCTGCTGCCTCCTCCAGCAGATCCTCCCAGACGATATCGAAGGCAATGTGCGCCCGGTCCAGCAGTTTCGCGGTCTTTTGCAGCGTCTCCGTGCGGCCGCCGCACCATTCCGCCTCGGCATTGTACAGCACCGCCACGTCCGCGGGGTAATTGCCCCCGGAAAGCAGATGGCACATGCGCCGCATGTAATTCATCAGCAGACCGAAAGCGGGATATTGACGGTTCTGCCCGCTCGCGTAAAAATGCGGCGGACAGTCCGGATCCGGGAATTTGGGCGAGAACGCGTGGGGCACGTAGTGGTTGATGCCGTCCGCCAGCATGTGATCCAGCATCCTGCGCATCATCGGCACACCCTCGGCCCAGCCGAAAGCACCGAAGATCTCGCACATCGTCCCCCCCGCCATCGACGGCGTCAGGCGCGACAGCGACGCAGGCAATTTAGCGATCAGATAGTTGAAGAATTCCGGATCCGCGTGATTCGCGAACACCGACGCGGCGTGGTCAAGCTCAGTATGCCCGGGGATCCACTGATTCAGCACGATGTCGATGCCCGCGAGATCCATCGGCTCGATCGCCCGGAAATAGTGGCCGGGACCGTGGCCGAGGCGCTGGTGGTTGTTGGCATCCTCGATAATATGGCCGATATATTTGACGCCGTGCGCGTGGCTCCATTCGCTCAGCATGCGGGTGAAATTGGCCGCGAACTGCTTTGACGCCACGTCCATATACGCGCACCGCAGCGCCGGTCCTTCGCTCCCCTCGTAATCGAAAAACAGCGCCGGCAGCAGTTTGCGCACCCGCTCCGCCGCGTACCCGGTCTCCGCCGCCAGCAATTCGCACAGATCCGGCCGGAACGGCAGCATCATGCCCCACTTGCCCAGGATCGAATAGTAATTGCCGAAGTCGTTGGAGAAGCAGGGCTCGTCCGAGAAAAAGCCCGCAAAAGTGTTGCCGAAATACTCGGCGAAATGGTCGTAATGCGGCTGGTATACCGCGTGGATCATGGCGCGGCAGGACTCCGGCGAGAACACGTCCACCCACTCCGGGGCGCCGGGCGCGTACGGCGTGCGGACAACATAGAACACCCGCCACGTCCCTTCCGGCACGTCCCAGTATATCTTTCCGCCGCGCAGTTCGGGCATAAGGTCAACGCCCTCGCCCCCGAAGCTGTTCCCGTTCTTCGTGCGCCGGAACGCCGCGACGCTCACAAAACTTTCGCCTTCTCTCAGCGGGATCGGCAATATAACCGCCCCGTTCCGCGGCCCCGCGAAATCCCGGAATTCCGCGCGCAGCACCGTGCGGCGCAGCTCCGGATGGTCGGAAAGATAGCCGTTGGCGTATCCGGACGGAAAGCGCTTGTCGTCCAGCAGCCACACCCGCATGCCCAGTTCCCGGGCGCGGCGCAGCACGAAGCCCATATCCTCCCACCATTGCTCCCGGCCGAACTGTTCGTGGGTGCGGGACTCAAGGCAGAACTCGCGGATGCCGGCCCCGTATACCGCGCAGATCTCTTCATCCAGCCGCTCGTGCGTCTCGCCGTGGATCCAGAGGAACGGCAATATGTATTCGGTCGATTCCCGCCCGGAGGCAGCGTCGTTCACTCTCGCGCTTATGGTGTTGTCAATGCTTTGTTTCATGGTATTGTCCTCCTCGCGTCGCCGTCAGTCGATCTCTTTCGTCAGGTCTTTGACCCATTTGTATCTGCGGAAATGCAGCATCACCCAGGGGATCTTGCCCACCTCGTCCAGACAGGTGAGCGCGTACACCGCCACGGGATGCCAGTGGAACACGAAGGTGCCCAGCGCGGCCAGCGGGACGGCGAGCCCCCACATCGTCACCGCCAGGCTGTACGCGTCGAAAGCCGTGTCGCCGCCGGCGGAAAAAATGCCGTTGATAATAATGGTGTTGACCGCGCGGCCGATCATGTACACCGCCAGTACCAGCATCATCAGCAGGAGGTAATGCCGGGCCAGCGGCGTCAGTTTAACGAGCGCCACCAGCCCCGGTGTGAACGCCAGCATCAGCAGCGCCGAAACGCCCCCGCATATAAACGCGATCACGCCCATGCGGCGGCCGTACAGTTTGCCCTTCTCGAGCTCGCCCCTGCCCAGCTCCGCGCCAACGATTATACCTCCGCCCGTGGCCAGACCGCCGCACAGGCAGCACACCAGGTCGCGCACTACGGCGGCAACGGAATTAGCCGCGGCGGCATCCTCTCCCAGGTGGCCCATAAAGGCCGAATACGCCGTGAAGCCGATGCCCCACATCAGCGACGCGCCCAGCAGCGGCAACAGGCACTTCCGGAAATCCCGCGACAGCACCCGGTTCCGCGCTACCAGGCCGCGCGCCTCGGGCCGCATGAAACCCGGAATGAACGACAGCACCAGGCACCAGACCAGCTCCACCACCCGCGAGATCAGCGTGGCCGTGGCCGCGCCACGCACGCCCATGGACGGGAGGCCCAGCAGGCCGAAGATCAGCACAGCGTTGAGCACGATATTGATCACCACGGTGGCCGAACTGATGGCCGCGGCATGGTTTTGCTGCCCGATAATTTTGTAGATGCACAGATAGCACTGCGAGACGCCGGTCAGCAGGTACGACCAGCCCGCGATGCGCAGGTACTCCGCGCCGCTGCTGACCAGAGCGTCAACATCCGTGAATATCAGCATGAGCGGCCGCGGGAAGAATACGCAGCCCACGAAAAACAGCACAGATACCGCCACGTTCAGCCGCAGTCCGATACAGAAAATGCTGTTCACCGCTTTGGTGTTGCCGCGGCCCCAATACTGCGCGGCCAGCACCGTCACCGCCGATACCACCGCGAACAGGAACATGTTCTGCACGAACTGGATCTGCGTTGCCAGCGACACCGACGACATTTCGTTCTGGCTGCTGCGGCCCAGCATGATGGCATCCGCGGCGGCGACCGTTGCCAGCATCAGCTGCTGCAGCGCTATGGGCAGCGTCAGCCGCGCCAGACGGCGGTTGAAATCTTTGTCCGAAAACAGTTCGGCACGGGTGAGCATTCGTTCTTTCATTCGTTATTTTTCCTGCGTTTTACGGTCACGGTGACGGCGGCGGCAACGGCTCCGGCAGCCAGCGCGCCGGAAGCGCCGATCACCGCCCATTCGGCGGCGCTGAGGCTCTTTCTTTCCGGAGTCCCGGCGGATCCGGGCATCCCGGCGTAGTTTTCGCCGGCAAACCGGTACATGAACCGCTCGCCGGGGGCAACGTCGCCGTACTGATAGAAATCGAGGGGATCGCCGGAAGACGCGGTATTGTCCGCCCACTTGAAACAGAAAGTGAAGTCTCCCGAAGCGGTATCCAGCCCCAGCAGTGCGGCGGGCACGGCAATGTGAAGGCGGTTGCCCTCCTCCCGGTACCGGATGTCGGCGCTCACGGTCTCCCAGTCAAACCCGCCCCGCGAGCGTTCCAGCGTTGTCCGCGATTCCGTGACGCCGGTGCGGTTCAGCACCAGGTCGAAGCCTTCCCAGTTGGGGGCGGCGGGGTCCGCGGCGAGATACAGCACCATGCGGTCCGGATCGGTGTACGGGCTGAGCGGCGCGGCGGTCTCGGCGTAAAAATATACGTTGTCCGCGTCGTACGTCACTTTGGCGAGGACAATATCGTTGCGCCCGGTGAAGTTTTCGTATTTGTGGCTGCCTATGCCCCGGGCGCTGCGGGCGGTCAATTTCCCCGCTCCGTCCGTATACGCGGGGCCGACGTCCTCCCACTGCGAGAGCG
>CACZOW010000137.1 GCA_902782885.1 uncultured Ruminococcus sp.
CGGCGACGCGTCGGGAGCGGCCGGAACGGCGGAAGCGGCGGCGTACTCCGACACGGGGGACATTTTCCGGGCGTATCTGCGGGCCACACCCACTTACATGAAAGAAATGGCCATCGCGCTTTTGCCGGTAGTGGTCATATTCCTGCTGTTTCAGGTTTTCAAGCTGCGGATGCCGTTCCGCGATCTGGGCAAGATATTCATCGGCATTTTGTACACGTACATCGGGCTGGTGCTGTTCCTTACCGGCGTCAACGTCGGTTTCTCCGCTCTCGGATCCGTGGTGGGCACGGACCTGGCGGGGGAGCGGACGAAATACCTGCTGATACCGCTGGCAATGGCACTGGGCTGGTTTATTATTTCCGCCGAGCCCGCCGTGGTGGTGCTGGAGAAACAGGTGGAGGAAGTCTCCGCCGGCGCCATCCCCGGGAAAGCGATCAAATACAGCATGTCCGTGGGCGTTTCACTGGCCATGGGCATCTCCATGCTGCGGGTATTGTTCGGCATTTCAATCATGTGGTTCCTGGTGCCCGGATATGCGTTGGCGCTGCTGCTCAGCTTCTTCGTGCCGGATATTTACACCGCCATCGCGTTTGACTCCGGTGGCGTCGCGTCGGGACCGCTCACCGCCACGTTCATGCTGCAGCTCACCATCGGCACGGCGGCATCGCTCGGCCGCAATATCTTCACCGACGCGTTCGGCGTGGTGGCAATGGTGGCAATGATGCCCCTCATTTCCATTCAGCTCCTCGGCCTCATCTACGGCCGTAAGAAAGCCCGCAAGCCCGCCATACAGGAGAGCTTCGGCGACTTTGACATCATCGAACTGTGGGAGGAAGCGTCGTGAATTACCTGTTTGCAATTATTGACAAAGCCGATTACGCCACGGTGACGGATATCTGCGCCGAACTGGAGCTCGCGTTCCCGCTCTCGTTCAGCGCGCGGGGCACCGCGCTTCAAAGCATGCGCGACCTGCTGGGCATAGAAAATACCAAGAAACGGCTGATATGCGCCATCGCGGACAAAACTAAAACGTCCGAATTCATCAAACAGCTGAAACGCAAGATATATATCGGAGTGCCGGGGCACGGGATCGTTGCCGCCGTGCCGGTCAAGAGCGTCGGAGGAGGAAAGATCGTGGAACAGCTTAAAGGAAACGCGGATACCGCTAAATATACCCCTGAGATAAATTACGCGTATGAAGTGATCGTGGTGATCGCCAACGAAGGCCGCCGCGACATGGTCATGAACGCCGCCAGAGCGGCGGGCGCCGCCGGAGGCACCGTACTGCACGCGCGCGGCACCGGCGAGAAGGGCGAGGAGAAATTCATGAACCTGTCGATCACCTCCGAAAAAGAGGTCATACTCATCGTGGCCCGCACCGAGAAAAAAGCCGGAATAATGCGCGCCATACTGGAAAAAGCGGGTCCGCAGACCGAAGCGGGGGCAATAACGTTTTCGCTCCCGGTGAGCGAAGTCGCCGGCTTCGGGATATTTGAGGAATGATCCGCGGCAAAGCGCGGTCGACGGTCACTCGATCAGCGGCGCTTCGGCGAAGGCGTTGACCTCCAGGGGGATCTCTTCCGCGGACAGCCTGCGGCCGTTGAAAGTCAGGTTCCGGACAGTAATATCATATGTGCGGTGTGCGGCGTTGACGCCCTGGAGAACGATCCCGGGGATGTCGACGCCGTCTTCCGCTCTGATCGAGATATTGTCCAGCAGAACGGTGTGGTTCTCGCCGTAAAGATTGTCGTTGGACCACAGGCCGCAATACAAATGCGCCTTGAACAGCACCGGTACGAACAGTTCTTTGCCTGGGCAGTAGGGCGCGGACATGTCGGACTGATAGACCGGCCGCAATTGACGGCGGGTATACTCGCAGCGTATATCCTCAAATATCACGTGGTGCACCGAGGCGCGGTCGCCGTTCTGCAGGTCCATGAGTATGCAGTCGCCGTGGATGATGTCGCAGTCGCGGAACAGAATGTTGCGGTACTCGTCTGCGCAGGTCTCGGCGCCGATCTCCAGTGCGCGGCCCCAGTCGCACCAGATGGTGCAGCCCTCAACAAAGATCAGTTCGACGTTGCGGGAATCGTACTGTTTCAGACCTTTCAGCACTACGGCGTCGTCAAAATTGCGCAGAAATGAATCGCGGACAATGCAGTTCCGGCTGTTGACCAGGTCGATGCCGTCGGAGTTGTACCGC
>CACZOW010000138.1 GCA_902782885.1 uncultured Ruminococcus sp.
CGACTACTCGCTGCAGTCCAAGACCGTGCAGATACTGGAGCAATCGATCGCGGATATCGTTGCCGCCCGGGACGACGTCAAAAATTTTGGGGATGCCTGCGCCGCCTCCGCCGTGGTGGAAAACGTACGTACCGGCGAGATACTGGCGCTGGCCAACTTCCCGTACTACGATAACAATATTTTTGCCGCTCCGTCCACGGACGCGGAGGCACAGCAGGCGATAATTGACCTGTTTCAGGATCCCACGTCGCCCGCGCTGAACCGCGCCACCCAGGGCCTGTACCCCGTGGGTTCCACGATAAAGCCGTTGATCTCCGTGGCGGGACTGGAAAGCGGCACGATCACCGAAAAGACCGTGGTCAACTGCCAGCGCCGCATGGAAATTGCCGGCCGCACGCACTCCTGCCTGAGCCGCCACGGCGAGGTCTCTCTGATCCGCGCGCTGGCCAAATCCTGCAATATCTACTTTTATACGGTGGGCATCGGGACCGGCATCGACACGATCGACTACTGGGCCAAGGCGTTCGGGCTGGGCGAAAAGACCGGCATCGAGATCGCCGAATACGCGGGCTACCGGTCAAATCCGGTGACAATGAAGCTCCGCGAACGCGACCGCTACCACATCTGGAGCGATTCGGACACGGCGCAGTCTTCCATCGGTCAGCTGTACACGCTGTTCACGCCGATCCAGCTGTGCAACTACGCTTCTGCGCTTTCCAACGGGGGCTGGCTGAATACGCCGCATGTGGTGGCCAGGGTCAACAACAGCGCCGGCGAAGTGATCTATACCGACGCGGAGGCCAACACCGCTCGCACGCACACCGGCGTCAGCGACCGTACGCTTCGGCTGGTCAAGGAAGGCATGACGGAGATGGTCCGCCAGAATGCCACCGCCAGCGCAGCCTTCAAGAGTTTCCCGGACGGTTTCATATGCGCCAAGACCGGCACCCCCGAGACCGGCATGGAGGCGTTCGGCGAGAGTTCACATTCTGTTTTCATCTGCTACGCGCCGGCGAACGATCCGGTGATCGCCGTTTCGATCCTCATCGAACACGGTGCTTCCGGCAGCAATTCCTCTCCCGCCGCGGGCAAAATTTTTGACGCCTACTTCCACACCGATACCGATCTGGGTCAAAAGGCGTTCAGCGGCTACCGCTTCGGGTGGCAATCGCTGGTGTTTGCGCCGTATGAAGAAAAAACAAAGCCGACGGAATGATCACCGTGGAACCGGACCGCTCCGATACGGGTCTTTTTATATGAGACCGTATGGCGGGACCGGTTTTTCGGTTTTTCCGGACGGTCGGACAGAAGGAGGCAACAATGTGACAGACAGCGAGATCATCAGCCTGCTTGCGGCGCTGAGCGGGGCAATATCGTTAGACGATCCAAATGGGCCGGAGTATCCGGCGGCGGACGGAACGGATATTGACAACAGCATCACCGCCGGCGCGCTGATCAGCGAATTTCTCCACGAACAGCCGGAGATCAAACAGCGCATTTTTGTAGCAAAGTATTATTACGAGCTGTCGGATGCCGAAATATCGCGGCTGCTGAACGTCCCGGAAGGCAGTGTCAAATCCCGGATCCACCGCATGAAAAAGGAACTGCGGAAGCGGCTGGAGAAAGGCGGCGTGGATATATGAAAAAAGAACTCAGCGACGGCGCGTTAAAAAAGTATTCCAAATATATATCGCAGGATCTGATCGACGGTGTGAGACCGGTGCCGGCAGAGGCCGGGGCGGAGCAGAAATCCGGAGCCGGCGTCAAAGACCGGGGCTGGCAGCGGTGGGGATTGACCGCGGCGGTGTTTATTGCGGCGCTTACGTTGACCGGAGTCATTTTGCTCGTAAACCGGGCTGTAAAAAAGAATGGTACAGAACAGGGGGATACACACTCGATGGAAGAGACGCCGGCGGCAACAGATACCTCAGAAGATCCCGGGACAACGCCGGAACCGGCAGCGTTCAAAGGTGATAAATACACGCTCTTAGTGCCGCAGTGGCCGGATAACCGTTCTCCGGAGATGGTGGCGCTGACTGACCGAAAAACAATTGATATGCTCTCTATTGCGGATTTTTCTGGGCGTATATTATACGGCCTTCCGGACGAAGTACAGATTGACAGATCCGGTAATTTTATGCTGCTTTATCAAACATGGATCCCCGCGCTGTACCAGCCTCCGGCCATGAATATGGACGCGCGAATGTATGTGCTCCTCCGGTGTACGGGCAGTGCCTGCGAGGCCGACAGTAATCAACAGGACGGGCAGTCCCGGGAACTGATACTGACGGTCAATAATTTTGAATACCGAAACGAAGACCAGTCGATCCTGTATGGCGAAGACTCCGTCGAAAACCTGCCGCGGTATTATTTGGGTAAAGACGGGAACCCGATCGATGCGGAAAAGATGGCCGAATATGTTAACCGCACGATCTCCGGTAAGAAAATGGGTCCGGCCGAAATACGGCTGCTCCGGCAACCGGACGGCGGATTTGTTTTGACCGGCATTGATTATGATCAATATCCCGGTGTTAACTTGACTTATTATGATAACCGGAGCCTGAAAACGATTGAAGTAAAACGTAAAAACTGCAAGAACAGCGCGTTTTTTAACGAAGAGGCCGTGTTGACCAAGTTTGAGATCGTTTACGATGACACCGGAGCGGTACTCACATGTGATCTTCACCGCGAAGGAAGGGCGGACGGAAAGTTTAATCTGATTGCCGAACGGCATTCCGGCGGCGAGACCAAAACATTCCGATATAATGATGAAGGTGTAGAACTGGGATACCGGATGCTGTCATATGACGGGTACATAATTAAAACGGAAGCAGAGGCCAAAACCCGCAGTTTACAACCATATGAGCTGAAGTCGGCATATATACCCATGTGGTCCATGAACGAAGCTGCGGGCGAGAACGTTGCCGCTTCGAAACAGCTTCAAGGCCTGATCGATCCCCAGGGACACATATATGTGAAAGTGACCGAGCCGGAATGGAGTCAACAATACTACGCCATCCGGGTGCTTTGCGACGCAGACGCGGAAGAACTGCTGAATTCGCCGGAGCTGAAGGACACGCCGCTTCCGGTCGAAAACGCGCGCAAATATTCCGAAACGTTCGTGTTGATGAATATGCTGTGTCAATATTCCAGAATGCGGTTGTTGGCGTCATATAAGGCGTATAATGCGTACGGGCCGGGGCTGGACGGCATGGGCAAGGTACAGAAAGTGCTGTATTTTACTGACGAGCGCATTGTCAACTGCTGTGCAGTTTTTGAACCGTGGCAGGACGGCAGCCGCGCAGTGAAGAAGATCCACAGCATGGCAGGCAACGAATGGGCAAAAAAACCCTGGTTGGAATATTCCGACAGCGAGGCGGACATTGAGGCCTACCTGAACAGACTTAAAGCTACTGTTATGGATGCAGAAGATAACTATTTTTAGTCGATTTTGTGAAACTCCTCCAACCGTAATTCACGTTTCAGTTCGTCTTCCGTCGGGAGATACGTAAGATACTTGGACGCAAACACCTGATTGTTGTTTTCGGGCAATGTATATCGTACTACAGCGTCGTTCTTTTCTGCGCAGAGGATAATGCCAATAGGAGGCATATCGCCTTCGTTCATTAGTTCGCGGGTGTAATAATTCACATACATCTGCATTTGACCGATGTCCTGATGGGTCAGTTCGCCGGTTTTCAGGTCGAACAACACAAAGCATTTAAGAATATAGTTATAAAAAACCAGGTCAATGAAGAAATCCTGTCCGTCCAGAGTAAACCGCTTCTGACGGGAAACAAACGAAAAACCGCGGCCCAACTCGAGCAAAAACTGCTGCAAGTGGTCAATAAGTGCCTGCTCGATATCGCTTTCGTAAACATGGGTGTCCGGCTTTATTTGGAGGAACTCCATAACATACGGATCTTTGATCGCTTTTTCGTATTCTGCCTTGGGTTCGGTTTGCTGTATCTCCGCGGCTACCGCGGTCTTATCCCGGCTTGCCAGAATCCGCTGATAATACATCGTATGGATCTGACGCTCCAGTTGGCGAACGCTCCAGGCAGATCTGGCACATTCTTCCGTGTAAAAAGAGCGTGCATCGGAATCCGCAATACGCATCAGCAGGCGGTAATGCGACCAGCTTAATTCGCTACACAGTGTGTAGCGATTTGGAAAAGTCATATAAAACTGCCTCATGTTTCTTAAATTTGCTATAGTATAGCCTTGACCGAACTCGGCCGTCAGCTTCTCGGAAAGAAACTGAAGCAGGGAAGCGCCATACTCCGCCCGGTCGTTTTCGCCGCACGCTTTATATATCTGCTCTCCGATCTCGTGGTAAGCCAGAACCATGGCAGAATTGACCGCGGAATAAACTTTATTTTGTGCAGAAATAACACTGGCGCGTATCGCGCTGTATGTTCGCTCTGTAGTTTGCTGCATAGTTATAATATGATCATCCATAGACGACCTCCTGCTCCCGAACAGGGAAATACAATGATTAGAATTTTGAAATCAGCTCGTTGACCTGCTTCATGAACTCGCCGTCCGCGCCGGTGCGGTCCTTCGCCCAGCTGAGCAGGGAATCCGAACCCAGCACCGCCTGCTCCCAATCCTTCAGCGTCGTGGTGATGTCAAACGGCCAGCCGCCGAAGTACTGCTTGTTCATGTAGTTGCGCATTTCGGGTCTGACCTTGTTGTACGCGTCGGTGATCAGCTTTTCGAGGGCGTCGGCGGGCCAGATCTCCGTTGCCAGCTCGCGGCAGTAGGCTTCAAAGGAAGCGCGGAAGCCGTTGTCCTTCAGGCAGAAGGCGAAGAGGCCCTGGAGGCGCAGGGAGTCGGGGTAGAAATTGACCGAGACGTCCGGCCAGCCGCCGTCCATGTCGTAGTCAATATATCCCGCCAGCATCAGCCGGAAATTCTTGGAATCGGCGCGGGTATAGAGTTCGATCGGGTAACCTTCGAGCTTGCCGCAGGTATAGCGACCCAGGCCCAGATCCTGATCCTTGAACATGAAGCGCCACTTTCCGTCGAGGTAGCCGTCGCCCACGGTGCCTGCGTAGCGCCAGACTTTGATGTTGTTGTGCGGCCAGTCGGTGTTGCACAGGAAGAGGTTGACCGCGCAGAACTTCATGAAATTGTCCATATCGATGCGCGCCGCCGCCTGAGCGTAAGTGTATTTTCCCGCGAGGATGTCGTCCAGCAGGTTTTCGTAGATTTCCAATTCATTGGTGGGACCGTCGTCAAGCACGTAGTAGAACCACTCGCCGTCGTAGCGGCCTTTGCGCGAAGTGTCCAGTTCGGAGGAAATGACGGAGATGTTTTCTTTGTCGTCAATATCGTACACGTTGCGGATCATATTGTCGTTCTCGTGTTCGCGCATGTTCAGAATGCCGTAATATTCGCCGTTCAGGAACACGATCACGGGTTTGTAGTTCATATTTTCGATCTCGGGAGCGGCTTTCTGGCAGATCATCGAGGCAACGCCGTCGCGCAGGAACGTGGCGCGGGTGGCTTCGGTGGGGGTGAGCAGGGAGTCGTTGCCGCCGTTGCGCAGAACGAAGCTGTCGTAGGATTTGAGCTTTTTGCCGTTGGCCTTCAGACGGTCCTCGAACAGTTTATAGCGGAATTTGGTGTCGCCGTCGTATATCGACGTGTTGAAATATTCCGTGGTGCGCGCGGTGAGGCGGAACGAG
>CACZOW010000139.1 GCA_902782885.1 uncultured Ruminococcus sp.
AAATTTTTGACGTCGTCCCGGGCGGCAACGATATCCGCGATCGATTGCTCCAGTATCTGCACGGTCTTGGACTGCAGCGAGTAGTCGATCGTCAGATACACGTCGCTTCCGGCCACCGGCGGCGTGTACGAAAGCGTTTTGATCGTGCCGTCCGTGTCGCGGTAGACGACGCGCGTGCCGTTGACGCCCTTCAGATACTCCTCGGCCGCCTTTTCCACGCCGGTCTTACCGATCATGTCATCGCGGGAATACCCTTTGTCCCTGAGCTCCTCGTACTCGCTCTGGCTGATGGCGTGCACGTACCCTACGATATGGCTGGCCGCCGCGTCGTCAACGTACACTCTGAAATATACTTCCTCGGTGGAAATACCGGGAAATTCGTAGCTGTGCGCCGTCAGATATTCCATCGTGGCGCTGCCGGCGTCGGAGGCCAGTTCCATGGGTACCAGCGAACTGAGCCCGTACGCGAAGGTGGCGTAGCGTATGATCATGATCTTGTACGCCTGCTCTTCGGTATAATTCTCGTCCAGTTTGAATACGTCGTTGCGCAGATAATTGAACGCGTCCCGCGCGGTGAGGATGCGGTCGCGGTCGGATTTGCGGCGGCCGCTCACCAGCGTGTTGATCCAGTTGCTGCGGGCGGCGGCTTTTTCTTCGCCGGCCAGCGAAGAGCCCCATTCGAGATCGGAGGTGATGTAGCGGCGGAGCATGTTGGCGTAGGTGTCGTTGTTCGCTTCGAACAGTTCGATCAGGCGCAGGTACATGCGGTCGCGGAAAGCCTGGTCGTCGGGCGTGTTGACCATATTGACCTTATAGGCGGAGCGGGTGGTGGCAAGCAGCACGCCGTTGCTGTCGTATATGTTGCCCCGGCGCGCCTTTACGGTTATCTCCGCGGTGGTCAACACGGTCTCCGTGGCCTTCTTTTTATACTCGTCGCCGCGCACGATCTGCGTGTCGTACAGCTTCCAGAGCAATACGCCGGTCAATCCCGCCACCAGCAGCACCACATACAGGCTGCGGCTCGCGAGAAACCGCTTCAAATAGTATTTGAATCCCCGGAATTCTACGTCGTCACGCATTGTCGATTACTATATCCTTGTCTCTTTGGTATCTGATGGCCGGTTTCGGGCGCCGGATCAGCGCCGCCAGCAGCAGAATCAGGTAAAATACCAGCGCCACGGCCAGGTTGTACGCCGCGCCGGGCAGTATGCGCACCCGGAAATGTTCCGCGTACGGATAATGGTACAGCGGTCCGCCGCCGGCAACGTACACCGCCACGAACCGCACCAGCAGGCTCTCCGCCATTTCGTACAGCAGAAACAGCGGCGGCAGCAGCGGCAATCCGGCCCATTTATACTTGTCGGTGAGCCGCCTTAAGGAGACGGACACCAGCACGCAGAATACCAGATACAGCAGCGCGTAAATGCCCACGTAACGGCCGTACACGATGTCGATATACAGTCCCGCCAGAAAGCCCGTGAGCCCCGCCCTGAGGCTGCGGGCACGCACCGCCAGCACCGCGACAAAGCACAGCACCAATTCCGGCTTGCAGTTCATTATCTTCAGCCGGTCAAAAAAGCCCGCCTGTATCAATCCCAGCAGCACTACGCCCGCGGCGATCAGCGCCCCTTTGATGATCCTCGCGCGCCACTTCATTTGTTGTCCGGCTCCGGCGCCGTTTTGGGCACCATTACGGTGACCGTGGTAAGGGAAGTGAAATTGACGTCGGAACGGACGGTGGCAAATCGGTTGCCGTCTTCGTCAACGCCCACCTCCGTCACCACTCCCACCACGATCCCGGGCGGATACACGCCGCCGCTGTTGGCGGTAATGATCTCGTCGCCCACGTACAGCGCCGCGGTCCTGGCGATCCGGTCCGCCTTAAGCCCGGCGGTAAAGTTTTCGTTGGAAGTGCCTCGCACGCGCAGCAGTTCGTCGTTGCGCCGGATGCGGCACATAAGCTCGCTTTGTTCGTCGATGATACAGCGCACCTTGGCGCTGCTGCTGCCGGCGTTGTACACGATGCCGACAAGGCCGTACGACGTAATGACAACGGTGCCGTTCACCACTCCGTCCCGCGTACCCAGGTCAATGGTAAATTCATTGAACCAGTCGGTCACGTCCCGGGTGATCACCGCCGCCTGCAGCAATTCGTACCCTTCCGTGCGGTCCCGCATGTCCAGCAGCCGACGCAGTTCTTCGTTTTCGGCCTTGATCTGCGTATATTCGCGCTCTTTCTGCCGCAGCTCCTCGTTTTCCCGCGTGAGCCGCTCGATCTCTTCCTGCACTGCCGCGTATTCGCGCCGGACGGAAGCGCGTTTGCCCCAGTCGTCGCCTATCCGGGTTATGCCTTTCTGGATCGCCCGCACCGGCGTCCCCAGCGCGCGGAAAAAGCCGTCCAGCCGGTCGCTGCTGGCGGAGATCACCACCAGCGCCGCGGCGGCCACCGTCAGCAGGATCAGTATGAAAATAACGATCTTTCTCTTGCGCGTCATTGTCCGGGATCAGACTCCCATGTTGCGGTTTTTGTATATCAGGCGGCGCAGTTTGGCGTCTTCCAGACATTTGCCCGCGCCCAGCGCCACGCAGTCCATGGGCTTCTCCGCCACTGTGACCGGGATGCCCGTTTCGATCTTGATCCGGCGGTCCAGCCCGCCCAGCAATGCGCCTCCGCCCGTGAGCATGATGCCGTGGTCCATTACGTCCGCGGACAATTCCGGCGGCGTCTCCTCCAGCGATTCCTTGATGGCGGCGACAATGGTATTGACCGGCTCGGTGATCGCCTCCGATATCTCCGTCGACGTGATCTTGATATTCTTGGGAAGTCCGGTCTTCAGATCGCGCCCCTTGACCTCCATATATTCTTCCTGCGGTTTTGGATAAGCGGCGCCGATGGTACATTTGATGTCTTCCGCGGTGCGTTCGCCGATCAGCAGGCTGCGTTCGCGCTTGACGTAGTTGATGATCGCCTCGTCCAGGGCGTCTCCCGCGGTGCGCAGCGACTTGCACAGCACTACGCCGCCCGCGGACAACACCGCCACCTCCGCCGTTCCGCCGCCGATGTCAACGACCATGCTGCCGGAGGATTCTTTGAGGTCGATCCCCGCGCCTATCGCCGCCAGCACCGGCTCTTCAAACAGTATTGGATGCCGCTTCGCGCCGGCTTTTTCCACAGCCTGCTCCACGGCCATGAATTCCACTTCCGTCACGCCGGAGGGCACGCTGATAATTATATTCGAACGCCCCACGCCCGCGGCGGACTGCGCCTTCTTCAGCGTGTACCGCAAAAGCTGCTCGGCCATGTCGTAGTCGGCAATGACGCCCTCTTTGATCGGGCGCACCGACACGATGCTGGCCGGCGTGCGTCCCAGCATCTTTTTTGCCGCGCCGCCGACGGCCAGCACCTCGCCGGAGTAGCGGTTGACCGCCACCACCGACGGCTCGCGGATGACAATACCCTTGCCCTTCAAATACACCAGTATATTGGCGGTCCCCAGATCGATACCTATATCTCTTGCCACTGTAATCCCTGCTCCTCAGGCCGCGCTGCTGCCGGCAAAACCCTCTCCGTCGGCTGAAAACGCGATCCTCTGCATATCTCCGTGTTCGTAAAAACTGTAATACGTGCCGCCGCCGTAGATAAGGTGATCCACCAGCGTTATGCCCAGCAGTCTGCCTGCCCGGAACAGCCTGCCGGTGGTCTCCATATCCTCCGTGCTGGGAGAGGGGTCGCCGGCGGGATGATTGTGCATCACCGCGATCGACGCCGCCCGGTGCTCCAGCGCGGGCAGAAACACTTCTTTCGGATCCACCAGCGCCCGGTCGGAAGTGCCGACCGACACCAGTTCGTCCCTTATGATCCGCGACTTGATGTCGAACATCACCACGCGGAACAGCTCTTTGGGGCTGTTCATCTCTGCCCTGTACATTTCCGCCAGATCACTGACAGCCGCGATCTGCACGCGCGTGATCCGGCTTTCCCGGCTCACTCTGGTACCCAGCTCGAAGGCGCATTTCAGGGTGAGCGCCTTGACGCTTCCTATTCCTTCGGTCTCGGACAACCGCGCTATGCTCTGCTCCGCCATCCGCCTGAGCCCGCCGTAGCGCGTCAGCATTTCCTGCGCCGTTTCCAGCGCTTTCTTTTTCTTCGTTCCGGACTTGATCAGTACCGCCAGCAGTTCGGTGTCGGACAGTTTATCCGCGCCCAGCGCCAGTGCTTTTTCGTACGGTCTGATCTCCGCGGGGAGCTCCCGCATCGTTCCTTCGTTTCCGATCATTCGGCCTTCCTCCGCTTTCCGGCCGATTTACCCCGCCGCGTCTGCAGCATGAAGAGTATATCGGTTTTCGGCCGAAAACTCAAGAGCGCGGAGGCATTTCCCGATATTTCCCGATATTTCCCGACTCTACGTTCAGTAGAATCGGGCTCGCGCGGCTCAGAACAGGCCGGATATGCGGCCGGTGCTGTCCACGTCGATCTTCTCCGCGGCGGGTACGCGGGGCAGACCGGGCATTGTCATTATGTCACCGGTGAGGGCGACGATGAATCCCGCGCCGGCGCTGACTTTTACGTTGCGGACGGTAACGGTGAAGCCTTCGGGCGCGCCGAGTTTGAGCGGGTCGTCGCTGAAGCTGTACTGCGTTTTCGCCATGCATACGGGCAATCCGCCGAAGCCCAGTTCGGTCAAACGGGCGATCTGTTTCTGCGCCGCGGGCAATATATTGACGTCGCTGCCTCCGTACACGCGCTTCACGATGGTGCCGATCTTGTTTTCAATCGTATCGTCCAGTTCGTATGAAAATGTGAACGCCTCTTTCGGCTCGTTCTCGCACAGGCGGACAACTTCCCGGGCAAGCGCCTCGCCGCCCTTGCCGCCTTCTGCCCATACGGTGGAGAGAATGACGTTGACGCCCAGCGCGCGGCATTTTTCAATGATGAACTCGATCTCGCGGTCGGTGTCCTGAGGGAAGCGGTTGACCGCCACGACGCAGGGACGGTGGTAAACGTTTTTAATATTGGAAACGTGGCGCAGCAGGTTGGGCACGCCCTTGCCCAGCGCGTCGAGATCTTCCTCCGCCAGCGCCGCCTTGGGCTTGCCGCCGTGCATTTTGAGGGCGCGCACCGTTGCCACCACGACCACCGCGTCCGGCGTAAGTCCGGCGGTGCGGCACTTGATGTCAAGGAATTTTTCCGCGCCGAGATCCGCGCCGAAGCCGGCTTCCGTCACCGTGTATTCGCCCATTTTGAGCGCCGTGCGGGTGGCGATCACCGAATTGCAGCCGTGGGCAATATTCGCGAACGGTCCGCCGTGCACGAACGCGGGCGTGCCTTCCAGCGTCTGTACCAGATTGGGTTTGAGCGCGTCTTTGAGCAGTGCGGTCATCGCGCCCACCGCTTTGAGTTCCGCCGCGGTCACCGGCCGGTCGTCGTACGTGTAGCCCACGATGATGCGTCCCAGCCGCTCTTTGAGGTCGTCAATGGATTCCGACAGGCAGAACACCGCCATGATCTCGCTGGCAACGGTAATATCGTAGCCGTCTTCCCGCGGCACGCCGTTGGCTTTTCCGCCCAGCCCGTCGACAACATACCGGAGCTGCCGGTCGTTCATATCAACGCATCTGCGCCACGTGATCTTGCGGGGGTCAATGCCCAGCGCGTTCCCCTGATGGATGTGATTGTCCAGCATCGCTGCCAGCAGATTGTTGGCCGCGCCGATCGCGTGGAAATCGCCGGTAAAGTGGAGGTTGATGTCCTCCATCGGTACTACCTGCGCGTATCCGCCGCCCGCGGCGCCGCCTTTGACGCCGAACACCGGCCCGAGCGACGGCTCTCTGAGCGCCACCGTGACTTTTTTGCCGATCCGACTGAGCCCGTCCGCCAGTCCGATCGTCGTAGTCGTTTTGCCCTCTCCCGCCGGCGTCGGCGTGATCGCCGTGACCAGCACCAGCCTGCCGTTCTTCCGGCTCTCGTCGCGCATCATCGCCAGGTCGATCTTCGCTTTGTACTTTCCGTACGGCTCCACATACTCTTCCGGAATGCCCGCCTTTGCGGCGATCTCATAGATCGGTCTCATTTTGCACTGCTGCGCGATCTCAATATCGCTCAAATAGCCCATTTTCTGCCACGCTCCCCCTGTGATCTGCGCTTTCGGCTGCCGTGTTTGCGTTTATTGTCAACGCTCCTCACCCATGCCTTTCACGCTCTTTTGATTTTACCATATTTCAGGCGTCAATAACAGTGTAAATTTAGGCGCTGAACTAAAAAACGTAATGACATAGAGGGTTCACGTTGAACAACAGATAACGCTCGAAGAAACGAGCAAGATCATTTTCATTTTTAACGCGCTTTTTCTGTCAGAATAAACAAAAACTCATGTAAAAGCCTTTTTTGTTTATTTATCCGGGTGTTTTCGCCCGTTTTTAGGTTCACTTTCCTTCTCGGCAAGTGTCTTCATAAACAAATAATAACATACTATGGCGTTTTTGTTTACTTTGGCCTTCTGCTCCGACTCGAGAAGGCGCCCGTAGTCCTAAATCGAGCGAGCGCAGCCTGCCGCATGACGATGGTCTTTTAAGAACTAAGGAGCAGAGCCGTTAATTTGTCACAATGCATTATGTACGCATTATGTACCTATCCGGTCGGTTGACAACAATAAAAAACAATGATATAGTAACAATGTGCTGTTTTTCACAATTCGCAGGAGGTCACAAATGAGCCGCGCCAGATCCGCCCGGGAGGAATGTCGGGACGTCGATACGAGCATCGACACAAAACAAAAAACTAAATGGCGCAGCCGGTTGAACCGAGGTCTGGTCGCACTGGCGGTATTTATGCTGTTGTGCGCAGCATTCGTTGTTGCTGCCCGGATATATATTGACCGTATGCCGGCAAAAATGATCGCACTGGCGGAAGACTATTATGAAACGGTTGACCCCGCTGAGGGGATACCGGCAAGGATCTACCAGTATGCCGAGATCGTTCAGTGGGAAGATCTGACCCACGCGTCAGTGCGCGTGTACGGAAAGCTGGAAAGCGGCGTGATCGACTTGCCTTTTTCTGAATCTCAGTATTACGACCTGTTCGATCAGTTCCGCATCGAATTCAAAGGCGGCAAATGGCACGTGCTCAGCGTTGCATACAGTTTTCAGGGCCGTCGCGATGCGTATGAAGAATTTATGAAAAGCCGGGGGTACGATGTATGAACGATAATCCTTCGGCTCAGCCAGTTCTTCAGGTGCGCGGACTTAACAAGTCCTTCGGCCGGCGGCATGTCGTGCAGGATGCGTCTTTTGACGTTTATGCAGGCGAAGTGTTCGGGTTTCTGGGGCCAAACGGTGCCGGCAAGACCACCACGATCAAGATGATACTGGGATTCCTGTTCCCTGATTCCGGCGAGATCCTGATCTGCGGCAATGATCTGCGCACTGACCACGAAAGAGCAATGGCCAATGTCGGCGGTATCGTAGAAAATCCGGATGTGTTCCGGGATTTCAGCGGATTGACCAATCTTAAAATGTACGCAGCGCTCCATGGCGGTATCACAAAAGAGCGAATAGACGAAGTTGTCCGCCTGGTCGGACTGGAAAAACGGATCCGCGACAAAGTCGGAAAGTATTCGCTCGGAATAAAGCAGCGCCTGGGTGTTGCCCAAAGCATCCTGCACAAACCGAAGCTGTTGATACTGGACGAACCTACCAACGGCCTTGACCCGAGCGGCATACGCGAACTGCGCCTGCTGCTTCGGAAAATGGCAGCAGAAGAAAATGTGGCAGTATTCGTTTCCAGCCACTTGCTCTCCGAAATGGAAATGATGTGCGACCGCGTGTGCATTATTGACAACGGCGTTATAAAAGGCGAAATGACTGTTGAAGAAGTGAAAAAGGGCAACCATTCGCTTGAGGATGCGTTCATGACGTTGACGGAGGGGGGCGGCAGCATTGAATAAGCTCTTTGCCCTCTACAAAAACGAGCTGCGGCGCGTATTCGGACGGCCCACATTGTGGATCGGCCTGGGGCTGGCATTCGTATTGACACTCGCCGGTGCGCTGAAAGCGCGCGAGACCGTGCTCGGGCAGCAGATAGATTCCTCCCTTTCCGGCGCCATGTATTTTCAGGAACTTGAAGATCGCAAAAATAACAATATAAACAACGCCGCCCTTTCTGCCCAGACGCTGACAGAAACAGAGGCAAAACTGCCCGGGCTGCAGGCCGCGTACGAATCCGCGAAGGCCAGTTTTGAAGCCGACGGAACCGAGGACAATAAGGCCGCGCTTGCTCAGGCGGAAACCGCATTCCGCACCGCGCTGAACGACGCGTGCCGCGCCATGTGCACAATCTCAGTCAGCAAAGTTGAATCCCTTTCTCTTGAAATGCAACTGGAATACAAACTGGCACACGAAGACTACCGTCCGATGCCATTGAACGCGGTATTGGAACAATTTAAAAACACCTACAATATTGGGATGGTTGAGGGGTCCTTGTCTGGTGCGCTGGAACGATACAATAAACTAACCGCGGAGCTGCCGTCGGCGGAACAGGATGCAATAGACAAACTTAACAGTTATCGTCCGGCAATAGAGGCCGCGGATTTTGGCTTTTTCGTCAACGAACTTAAACAGCGCACCGGGCAGGAAGCGGACTCTTTCCGCAAGACCGCGCAACTGGAAGCGTTTGATTTCATTATATGCGCCGGGACCGCCAGCGCTGGGCTCGTAGGAGGCCGGGAAGCCCTCCGGAAAGCAGACGAATATGTTTCTGCTCGAACAGAACAGCTGATGCGGTTGGAACATGACGGCGTAACCAACCTGGGCATGGAAGAGCTTTCGCTGAAGGTCTCCATGCTCGCAGCAGATCTGAAAAACAATATCAGCGTTGAACGTGCGTTGCGGATCAGCAGATTCAGCGACCGGCTTTGGGCAAGTATGGTCGTTGCAGACCCTAACACGGTGATCAATTTGTCTCTAAGCCTCGCCGGATTGCTCGCAGTACTGCTGACCGTCATTCTGCTGGCCGCCGGTTCAGTCGCGGGGTCGGTCAAAGACGGTTCGATCAAGTCGCTGATCGTTGCCCCGGTCACCCGTCAGAAGATCATTTGGTCCAAGATACTGATGCTGCTGACAGTCACGCTCTGCATGACGCTGGCGACGACGTTTTTCGCGCTTTTTGCGGGCTCGGCGGTCACCGGTATATGGGAGCACGGGCGGATTCTGTACAACGTTGGCAATTCGCCGCGGATACTGCCGTTTTGGGTGGCAACACTGTTGTCTTCGCTCATAGACGCCGGCGTGATTTTTTTCTTTGCGATGCTGGCGCTGCTGTTGTCAACACTCACACGAAACTCCCTGGTCTCCGCGATGCTGCCGGCGGGTCTGTACGTGGCTTATCTGATCACTTCCTTCACCGGCGGCATCACCTCCGATCGCCTGATCCGCGCGGTGCTGCCAATGGAGAATATGAGCAATCTCTGGTTTAGCCGTGAAGTATCCTCCATGCTGAACGTGGTCAATGCTACAGCAAGCTATGAATCGTATCGCATTCAATATATTTTCCATCCGTTCAGCCGCATATATTCGTTGATCTATCTGGCGGTGTTGTTTGCCGCTCTGATCTGGGCGATCGTAGATGCGTTCTGCCGGCGCGACATTGCCTGACCGCAATCTGCCTCCCGCCCCTTGCCATTTGCCCTTTGCAATTTGCCCCTTGCCATTTGCATTTCGCCTTGCTTTTCCTCCCCAGGCGGACTATAATGTATCCGTTCGAATATTGACCTCAAGGAGGAAATGAAATGACCACGAACATTACGATACTTAGCTGGCTGAAAGAAGTTCAGGCCTTGGTCAACCCCGATAAAGTCGTCTGGATCGACGGCAGCGACGAGCAGATCGAAGCGCTGCGCGCAGAGGCCGTTGCCACCGGCGAAATGATCAAACTGAATCAGGAACTGCTTCCTGACTGCTATCTGCATAGAACGAAGCCCAACGACGTTGCCCGCGTCGAAGACCGCACATTCATATGCTGCCGCGACAAGGAGAACGCCGGCCCCACCAACAACTGGTGCGACCCGAAGGAAATGTACACCAAGCTGTACGATATTGCCCGCGGAACCTACAAGGGCCGTACGATGTACATTATCCCCTACTCCATGGGCCCCATCGGCTCCCCCATCGCCAAAGCCGGCATCGAAGTGACCGACTCGATATACGTTGTCCTCAACATGTGCATCATGACCCGCGTGGGCAAAAAGGTGCTGGACGTGCTGGGCGACTGCAACGACTGGGTGCGCGGCCTGCACTGCAAGTGCGACGTTGACCCCGAAAAGCGCTATATCTGCCACTTCCCCGAGGACAACGCCATCATCTCCGTGAACTCGGCGTACGGCGGCAACGTTCTGCTGGGCAAAAAATGCTTCGCGCTGCGCATCGCCTCCTACCAGGGCTGGAAAGAAGGCTGGATGGCTGAGCACATGCTGATCCTGGGTCTTGAAGATCCGCAGGGCAAGATCACATACATCGCGGCGGCGTTCCCGTCCGCTTGCGGCAAGACCAACCTGGCCATGCTGATCCCGCCCAAATATCTCAAGGAAAAAGGCTACAAAGTCTGGACCGTGGGCGACGACATCGCCTGGATGAAGATCGGTCCCGACGGCCGGCTGTACGCGATCAACCCGGAGAACGGCTTCTTCGGCGTTGCCCCCGGCACCAACGAGAAATCCAACTTCAACGCGCTGGCCAGCACCCGCCGCGGCGCGATATTCACCAACGTTTGCCATAACCTGACCAACGACACCGTGTGGTGGGAAGGTCTGGACAAAAATCCGCCCGAATTCGCAGTGGACTGGAAAGGCTATCCCTGGAATCCGTCCATGTTCAACAAGGCGGACAAGACCACTTACGCCGCTCATCCCAACTCCCGCTTCACCGCGCCGGCGAAAAACTGCCCCTGCGTTTCCAGCGAGTTTGACAAGGGCGAAGGCGTGCCGATCTCCGCGCTGATCTTCGGCGGCCGCAGAGCAAAATGCGCGCCGCTGGTGTACCAGTCCAAAGACTGGGAGAACGGTGTGTTCGTAGGTTCCACGATGGCTTCCGAAACGACAGCTGCCGCGGCCGGTGCCGTGGGCGTCGTGCGCCGCGACCCGATGGCAATGCTGCCCTTCTGCGGCTACAACATGGGCGACTACTTCCAGCACTGGCTCGATATGGGCAAGCGCCTGGGCGACAAAGCGCCGAAGATCTTCAACGTCAACTGGTTCCGCACCGACGACGAAGGCAATTTCATCTGGCCCGGCTTCGGCGAGAACGCCCGCGTGCTGAACTGGATCGTTGCCCGCTGCGAAGGCAAAGCGGACGCCGAGCTCACCCCCATCGGCTACATTCCGCGGCCTGAGGATATCGACCTCACCGACCTGGATATCGATCTGGACACGCTCAAAGGCCTGCTGAAAGTGGACAAAGACGTCTGGACCAAAGAAGTCGAAGAGATCGAAGTTCACTTCCGCAAGTTCGGCGACAAGCTGCCTCACGAGCTGCGCGACCAGCTGGAGACGCTGCGCAAGGGCATCGCCGACATGAAGGATTGAGCCGGCGGCAACGCCGCATCCGTTTCGGATCTTGTTTTATTGATCGAATAACAATGCAGGCCCGCGCGAAAATGCGCGGGCCTTTTGCTTGATCTCTCATAATCTCTAAAACAAAGAATTAATCGCCAAAAAGAGCCCCTCTTTCGCAGAGGGGCTCTCTTCAAAAATTCAAGTTCCGGTAAACTCGATCAGAACTGCTCTTTAATGATCTTGTTGATGAGTTTATCCTTCTGGCCTTTGAGCGCGTACTTGCTGCCCGCAGCGGCGACTTTCTCTTCCAGTTCGGCAACGGCCTTGTCTTCAAGCAGTTTCGCTTTGATGGAAGACTGGATAGAGTTCATTTCGGCGCCTTCCTCGGGAGCGGAATCGATGTCGTTGATGTCCTCTACTCTGACCAGGTACAGCTCTTTCAGCGTGCCGTCTTCGTTGTTGACCTTAACGATCTCGATATCGGAGGGCTTTACTTTAGCGGTCTCTTCCTCTTTATTGTCCTCGCCGGTGGTCTCGCCGGTGGTTTCGGTAGAAGTGCTGGAAGTTCCCGCGGAATCGGTCTCGTCGTCAACTTTCTCTTCGGTCACCACGAAACCTGTGCGGTCGCTGTTCCACTGCACGCGCAGCACATACTTGTCGATCTCGTCAACACCGCTGGACTTGTCATGATTCACGCTGATAACGCCTTTGTTGCTGCTGGCGGAAGTCCACTTGGAAGCGGAAGTGCACAGATCCTCAAACGTTGCGTCTTTCGCGATGACTTTATCCTCTTCGGTATCCTTGCCGTCGTCGTCTTTCACTTTGTTCG
Organism: uncultured Ruminococcus sp.; assembly: GCA_902782885.1. GTDB lineage: Bacteria > Bacillota > Clostridia > UBA1212 > UBA1255 > UBA1255. Next base: position 12,373 of record CACZOW010000139.1, read on the forward strand.
GAGTGAGCGTGGAATAATTGTAATCGTACAGCGTGAACTTACCGTCCGCGTTCAGCCCGTCTCTCATCTGCTCCGCGACTTTAACATAGTTTTCCAGTTTGTTCAGGTAATCCTGATAAGCGACTTTGTCCGCGGTCTCCTCCGTGTCCGGTTTCACCGGGTCGCCGTTTTTGTCCTTCGGCACGGTGGGAATGTCAAACTTGAACACTCTGCCGGTCAGCACGCGATACTCGTCCGGCTCTTCGTCGTACTTTTTACGGATGTCTTCATCGGTGACGTTGTAGGTCTCTTTGAGCGCGGCTTTGTAGTTCTCCACGGTGATCTGAGAGATGGACCACTTCTTGTAATCGGAGAGCGTCATGCCGGTGCCGCTGGTGAGGTAGTATTTCGCCTGCTCGTCGGTCAGACCCATGTTGCGGTAGTAATTATAATAGGAATCGACGTTGGCCTTTACGTTGGTCTTCTGCTTGTTAGTAAGTTTATAACCGTTTTTGACCGCCAGTGCGTATTCCGCTTTAAATACGCGGGCCTTCTCCAGTGCGGCGTTTTTGCACTTTTCGCGACGCGCTTCGTCGAAGAACTGATCGATAATATTATTCTTTTCCGCTTCGGGAAGCGTATCGTAATCATCGGGTTTGCCTTCGAAATTATCAAACTCCGCGTCATATTCCTCGTAGATCGCCTGGCTCAGGAAATACTTGAACTCGTAGGTGTAGATCTTCTCGGAGCCGGCCTTCGCAACGTAGCTGCCGGAAACGTTGACGATGATCATGAGGGCAACGATGAGTACCACCAGCGCCGCCAGACCGATCGCGATCCACTTGATCAGCTTGTTGTCGTAAGAACCTTTTTTCTTTTTTGCCTTAATGTTCGTGGCCATGAATAACCAACCGCCTTTAGTAATTTTTTATTGCATCCGCTGCCCGGTCATTTTTCCGGGTCCCGGCGAAAAAATTCGCATTTTTCATTATACCGCTTTTTAACGGGTTTGGCAATGACTATTTTTTGCCCTGCGCTGAGGCCTGCTCCACGGTGATCTCGTATTCGCGGGCGTTGTCCATATTCACGTTGAACGCGAAGGAATACGTACCGTCGGCGTCGCGGTTCACCTGGTAGCCGTCGTAGCCGTTGACCCCGGCGAGCCGGATGTCCGTGTCTCTGCCGTCCGCCTTGAACCGTACCGCGGGCGCCGCGTAGCTGTCGAAACCGTACACCCTGACCGCCGCGGTACTTTTGCCGCCGGAGATGCGGAACACCGCCCGGCCGTCCTTCGCCCGCAGCGAGGGGACGAAGCGGTCCGCGCAGGGCTCTCCCTCAAGGACCGTGAGTTTGTACGGGTCAACGCAGCTGTCCTGCCTCACGCGGCGCACGTTGCCGTCGTCAACGCTGGTACTGTACCCCCACGGCATCAGGATGATGTCAATATCCAGCACGTCGCCCTTTCTGAGCGTCGTTTCGCCCAGATCCAGCGACAGCGCGACGCAGTTCTGCGTGCCGTCGTACCGGTCTCTCGCCACGAAGCGCCCGTTAAATTTACGGCCGCCGATGCGTATGTCGCTCCGCCGCACGATGAGCCCGAAATTGACCGACTCCGTCAGGTTCGCGCAGAAATAGTCGAAGTACGGATATTCGCCGCCCAGCCGGATGATCCGGTCGGTCTTTTGCACATCCTCGATGACCTGCCTGCCGCCGGCGTCAATATACCCCGCCTTCGCAAACTGCTGCGTATAGCTGTCAAACGTGAACAACGCAAAGTCCCGCCGGAAATCCTTGATATACACGTCGTCCAGCACTTCCAGCCGCATGCGGTAAAACGTTCGGTTTTCGTCGGTCTGCGCCATTTCCACGTGGCGGTACTCCGCCTTGATCTTTCCGTCATCGGACAAAAAGTCCATCGTAACGTCCGCGTAGACCGGTCCGTAGGAGTCAATGCGCGCACGCTGCGACTCGGTGCGGAGGCGGTTGCCCGCGGCGTCAATATACTGCAGGAAATACAGCCTGCCCACACTGGAATGCTGCACGCCGTCCGGCCAGAACGGCGCCGAATTTGCTCTGAAATCCGGCAGCATCCAGCTGTCCTTGCCATATACGAAGTACGGCGTGATGCAGTTGGTCTCCGTAACACCCACGGACAGGTGGTAGTACGGGATGTGGAACGCGATGAACGACAGCTGCTTCAGCGGGTAGTTGCCCCAATTCTGATATAAGTGCAGCATCGAAAAGCGCTTGCACTCGTCTTTGCCCACGGTGATCGGCACATATACCTCGCCGTATGCCGCGGCGCCGGTGCCCTTTTCGGGGAAATACAGCGGTTCTTCGTTTTCGCCGTCAAAGTTTTTGCCCACTTCCAGCGGGATCGGCAGCAGCCGGCCGCGGTCGTCCAGCATTGCCGCGCATTCCAGCCTGCCCCGGCGCGTGGCGGCGTTTTCCGCGGTCCGCACGTAGATCGTCCGGCCCCGGGCGCCGTCGCCGTTGACAACTATATTCATTCTGTAATGTTTGTCCGGATGATGATAGTACGCGGGATAAAATTCCGAAGCGTCCACCGAAAACCCGTAGCAGCCGGCGAGGGCGTCGTAACCTTCGTACTTGGCGTTGTCCGCCGCGTCCGTGACCGACACGTCCGTAAGCGGGTGCCGCTCGGTATACGCGGCCTCCCTGACGCCGTCAAATCCGTGTTCCGCGGAGGTGTACAGCCGGTGGCCGAAAAGCAATTCCTCTCCCTGCCTAACGTTGTCCGGAATAACGATACCGCGGGTGATAACGTAATTGCCGCCGATCTGCTCGACGCGCAGGTCGCCGCACGCTTCCGCCGCGGGCAGAATAATGCCGAATACCCCGGCGTCTTTTATATCGAACGCCGCGTACTCTTCGGTCAGCTCACGGTCAACTACACGCTCCTCCGGTATCCGGATCTGCAGCTCGAATCTGCCGCCGCGGGCAAAATCGCCCGTCGCCACCGCGCGGACAACTTCGTGCATCTTGTCCGGGTACGTATGAAACGTGTGTTCAAACGCAAACGGGACCGCTTTTCTGCGCCGGATCGCCTTGAGTTCCCTGATCTCGACACGTTCGCCCGCCTCCGTGCCGCAGTCGACCCGGAAGCCGCGCAGGCGGCCCTCAAAACCCTGCACCGCAGAAAGCGGCACGTACAGCGTGTTCCACCGGCCGGATATGAACTTCACGCTCGTGTTCTGCGCCTGCGTAAACTGCGTCTCCGCGCCGGCAATTATATAAAAGAACGCAATGGCGGAGAGCTCCGTTTTTATCGTGATCTTCACCGTGTCATATTCCGCGGCGGCAAGATCCATCGCCGTATACACATGCGGATCCATCGCGTCTCTGACTGTGAACGCGAGGCCGTCGCGGGTCGCGGTAAACGCCTCCACGTCGTTGGTGCCCCAGTTCTGCGTGTTGGCCAGGATATCGTAGCAGCCCTCGTCCGGGTCGCCGCCGTCGGGACTCACGAAACCCTGATCGCGGAACCGAAAATCGTAATAATAATATCCGATGCGGTGGCTGTTCATGCGGCCGTTCGCCGGAGAGCAGGCGGCGCTGAAGCGGTTGCCCGCGGCGTCAACGATGCTCGCGTCCATCGTATTCTCGATATACGGCCGGCCCGCCGCGTTATACAGCCCTGCCACCTGTTTACCGCCGGGCGTCTTAAGATCGTAAACCAGCGTCGATATCTCGTTTTCGATCAGAAATTTATGACGGTCCGGATCCGTGAATCTGCCGGCAACGCCGTTCGCCCGCGCGTTGGCGTTTTTAATGGTGCTTTCCCAGTCGATATTCGTTTTCAGCATATCTTTGCCCATACTTTCAACAACTCCAGCGTGTCATTAAGGTAGTCTTTTTCTTTTGCGCCCGGTGCGAACGAAAACGTCACGATGGCGCCGGTCCTGGTGCGGGAGATCCGCAGCCGTTTGCGGAACAGTTCATAGAATTTCAGCAGATCCGGATCGTTCTCGGAGATGCCTTCACGGACCAGAGACTGCGCACCGCTGTGTTCGGCGCCGCCGTCCGTGCCGGTGTACAGCATGACGCGGCAGTCCGCGCGCTTTTCGATGACCGACGTGAACCCAACTTGTTCCGCGTAATGGCGTATGCGGGCCACCGTCATCAGATTCATCACGTTGTCCGGCACGTCGCCGAAGCGGTCCACCAGCTCGTCCGTAAGTTCCATGACGTCTTCTTCGTTTTCCACGTTGGCGATCTTTTTGTAAATTTCGAAACGCGCCGCCTCGTTTTCGATATACCCGGGGTCAATATACGCGCCCAGCCCCAGTTCGACGCTGCATTTGCCGGCCGCGGTATGCTTCACTCCGCCGCTGCTCTGCACTTCCTCCAGCACTTCGGCCAGCAGGCGGCAATACGTCTCGTACCCTACCGCCGCGATCTGTCCGTGCTGCTGTTCGCCCAGCACGCTGCCCGCGCCGCGTATCTCAAGATCCCGCAGCGCGATCTTGAAGCCGGAACCGAATTCGGTATTTTCGCGTATTGCCCGCAGGCGCTTTTCCGCCACTTCTCCCGGCTCGCCGCCCTGGCGGTACGTGATATACGCGTACGCCTGCCTTGTCCCCCGCCCGACGCGGCCCCGCAGCTGGTACAGCTGGGAGAGGCCCATGCGTTCGCCGTTTTCCACGATCACCGTGTTGACGTTGGGCATATCCAGCCCGGATTCGATGATGGTCGTGCACAGCAAAACGTCGAATTCACCGCGGTAAAACTCCAGCATCACCTGCTCCAGCTCGCGTTCGCCCATCTGACCGTGGGCGGAGACGATCCGCGCCTCCGGCACCAGTTCCCGCAGCTCCCGCAGTTTGGAATCCATCGTCTGGACACGGTTGTACAGATAAAATACCTGTCCGCCGCGCGCCAGTTCGCGGTATATCGCGTTCTTAACCATCGCGCCGTCCCATTCGGCCACATACGTCTGTACCGGCAGCCGGTCGCGGGGCGGATCCTCCAGCACCGAAATATCCAGTATGCCGGACAGCGACATGTGCAGCGTGCGCGGTATCGGGGTCGCGGACAACGCCAGCGTATCCACCGCCGGATACTTTTCCTTTAGCTTTTCTTTATGTTTCACGCCGAACCGCTGCTCTTCGTCAATGATCACCAAACCCAGATCCCTGAACGTGATCTTATCGTTGACCAGCGCGTGCGTGCCCACAACGATATCCAGACTGCCGTTTGCCAGCGCCTCCAGTATCGCCCGGCGCTCTTTCGCGGTGCGGAACCGGCACAGATAATCCACTTTGACCGGATAATTCTTAAAGCGCTCGACAAAATTATTGTAGTGTTGCTGCGCCAATACGGTCGTGGGCACCAGAAACGCTACCTGTTTGCCCTCTACCACCGCTTTGAACGCGGCCCGCAGCGCTACCTCCGTCTTGCCGTAGCCCACGTCGCCGCACAGCAGGCGGTCCATGGGACTCGCCTTTTCCATATCCGTTTTGATCTCTTCGGTACAGCGCAGCTGGTCGTCGGTCTCCTCGTACGGAAACTCCGCCTCAAAATCTTTTTGCCATTCCGTGTCCCGGTCGAACGCAAATCCGCGCATCTTCAGCCGGCGTGCGTACAGTTCCACCAGTTCCCTTGCGTACGTACGCAGAGATCCTTTCACACGGCCGGTCACTTTTTGCCACTCGGAACTGCCCAGTTTACTGAGCTGCGGCTCAGATTCATCGGTGTTGATGTATTTCTGCACGCTGTCCAGCTGGTGCGTCGGCACGAATATCACGCCGTCGTCGCGGTACAGTATCTTGATATAGTCTTTTTTGCTGCCGTCGACAACGATCGGCTCGATGCCGGCGAACCGTCCGATTCCGTGCACGTCGTGGACAACAAGGTCTCCCACGTGCAGGTCCGCGAACGAGGTCAACGCGGCGCCCCGCAGCTTCTTTTTTGCCCGCGCTTTGGCATGCCGGAACACCAGTCCGTCGCCGGCCGCAACGAGCTTCAATTCGGGATACATGAAGCCCTCGGACAACGACCCGCGCTTTACCGCGATGCGTCCCTCCAGCGCGTTTTCCGACAAAAACGTATTAAAATACCGAAGTCTGCCTTCAGATTCGCTGAAAATACATACAGAATATTCATTGTCCAGCCAGCCGTTGATGGTGGCGAGCAGCTGATCGGCGTTGTCTGCCAGCGCCTCGGGCGTGCGGCAGGACACATTTATAACTTTTCCCTGCACACCGGCCGGCGCCGCGTTGTCAAACTGCTCCAGAAACGCCGCGGAGAACGCGCCGCGCAGCAGCAGTTCCAGCGTTTCGTCGCCGCTCCGCACATAGTTGATCGTCCGGTCCGGCAATCCGGAATTATCACGCACCGTCTCACAGATGCGCACGTATTCGTCCTGCGCGTGGTTGGCCGCTTCAACACCTTCCCGCACATTAAAAAACAGCACGGGAACGCGGCCGGTGTAATCAAAAACGGTAGTATTGACCCCGGTAATATAAGCCAGATACCGGTCGTAGCCGCCAAAACTCGCAAAAGGCTTGATGCGTTCGATATCCGCGCGCAATTTTGCTGCCGCCGACGACCGCGGATCCAGCCCGAGCAGTTCCGCCTTCAGATCGGTGCGCACGTTCAGCGCCTGCGTTTCGGTCCAGATGAACGTTTCGCGCTCGGGCAGCACCGTCAGACGCGCTTCCGGAGCCACCGTGCGCTGACTCACCACGTCAAACGCGCGCAGCGTATCTATCTCATTGTCAAAAAACTCCAGCCGGTACGGATTGGCCGCGCCGCACGGATAAATATCCAGAATATCGCCGCGGACCGCGTATTGTCCCTTGCCGTCCACCTGCGTCACGCGGATGTAGCCGAGCTGCGACAGCCGGTCCGCCAGTTCCGCGGGTTCACAGATATCTCCGGGGGCAACGGTCAGCGCCGCTCCGGCTATATACCGCTTTTCCGGCAGCTGCTGTGCCGCCGCGGTCGGGGTCAATATCAGCACGTCCCACGCTTCCGTTGCCAGCGCGTACAGCGTTTTGACGCGCTCCCCTTCCGTTTCGCTGCTGCGGGCGTCAACGTCGTACAGCATGTATTCCAGCGGCCGCAGCGTCAATATCCGCTCCGCCGTGAAATCGCCCAGCGTGAGCAGATCGCTTCGGATCTTGCTCACAGACAGCTCGTTGGGAGCAATAATAATGAATTTTGACCCCGTTTCCGCAAAAAACGCGCACGCAAAATGCGCTGACGCGCCGCTACCCGGCCCCGTCAGCGTTATATTGCCTCCGCGTGTTTTTAACCCGGCCAGCGCCTCTTTAAACGCCGCCGAATCCCGTATCCGGTCAAAGATCAACCGTTATCACCCGCTGTTCCGGCGGTCTCTTCCGCCTTTGCCGCTGCTTTTTCCGGAGCAGTCTTTCCGCTGTGCGGCGAATTAAAGGCGCTCATGGTCTTTTCACAGCCGTTGTCCACGACGGACAGCACCGCCTCCGCCGCCTTCTCTTCCGCCGCCGCTACCGTCCCGCGCTCTTCTTCGCGGAACCGGCCCAGCACAAAATCTTTCATATCCATAAGCACCGGTTTTTTACCGATACCGACCCGAATGCGCGGAAAACTGTCGGTATTGGTGTAACTCAGCACTGACTTCATCCCGTTGTGCGTGCCTGCGCTGCCCTTTGCGCGCACGCGGATCGCACCGACCTCCAGATCACTGTCGTCGTATATAACGATCATGCGCTCTTCGGGCAATTTATACCAGCTGAGCGCCTCCGCGATGCTCTCGCCGCTGGCGTTCATGTACGTGTACGGCCACAACAGTATCAGTTTCGCCGCGCCATGCTCTGCCTCGCGCACAACACCTTTAAAACGGTGCTTCGGCGCTCCCGCGTTCAGTTTATCTGCCAGCCGGTCCAGCGCCCGAAAGCCGCAATTATGCCGCGTATCTGCGTATTCCGGCCCGAAATTGCCCAAACCGACCGCAAGCCACACCGTTTTTTCCGGTGCGGCTGCGGCCTTTTTGGCCTCCGCTCTGGCGGCGCGCGCCGCGGCAAGGCGTTCTACGTGCTTCTGTTTACACTTTTCCCAGAAACTCATTTGATAATATCAGTACCCATGTACTTTCTGAGCGCTTCGGGCACTGCCACGGAGCCATCCGCCTGCTGGTAATTCTCGAGGATCGCCGCGGTGGTACGGCCGATGGCCAGACCGGAACCGTTCAGCGTGTGAACGAACTGCGCCTTGTCCTTCGGGCCGTTCTTATATCTGATATTGGCACGGCGCGCCTGGAAGGCTTCGAAATCGCTGCAGGAAGAGATCTCTACGTAGCGGCCGTAACTGGGCATCCACACTTCGATGTCGTAGGTCATTGCGGACGAAAAGCCCAGATCGCCGGCACACAGTCTGACCACGCGGTACGGCAGTTTCAGTTCCTGCAGGATCATTTCCGCCTCGTGCGTAAGATCCTCCAGCTCCGCGTAGGAGGTCTCCGGCGTGGTGAATTTCACCAGTTCCACTTTATTGAACTGATGCTGGCGCACCAGCCCGCGGGTATCGCGGCCGGCGGAACCGGCTTCCTGGCGGAAACACGCAGAATACGCGCAGTATTTGATGGGCAGGCGGCTGCCGTCCAGGATCTCGTCGCGGTGCATATTGGTCACGGGGACCTCCGCCGTGGGGATCATGAAG
>CACZOW010000140.1 GCA_902782885.1 uncultured Ruminococcus sp.
TTCCGCGACTTCTGCGACTTTTTCGAGAGTCTCGGCATCCCCTGGGCGCCGGTGTTCGGCAACCACGACAACGAATCCGACTTCGGCGTCTCCCGCCAGTGCGCGTACCTGGAGAGCCTGCCCCGCTGCCTGTTCATGCGCGGGGACGCCACCGGCCACGGCAATTACGCGGTCACACTGGGGACAGACCTCCGTATTAGAGATGACGAGAGGTCTGTCCCCTCCACAGATGACAAGAACTCTGTCCCCTCCACAGATGACAAGAAGTCTGTCCCCTCTGCAATTCGCACGCTGCTGATGCTGGACAGTCACGGCTGCCTCACGCACCCGGGCATCCGGGCGGATCAGATCGAACTCTGCCGGAAGGCGCTGGAGGAGGTTCGGGAGCAATGCGGGACACTGCCGCCGTTGTTCGCGTGCTACCACATCCCCTCCGATGAGTTTCTGCACGCCGCGGCGGACGCGGGCTACCAGGGCGACTTGGATTACTGGGCAAAATACGAGCTCGGCGTTACGCTCCCCGCTCGCAACGGCGATTTCGGCAAACGGGACGATCCGCAGGGGCGCGTGGGCGACAACGACGCTTTTCTGGAGTTTTTCAAAGCGTCCGGCGGCGACGGGATTTTTGTCGGGCACTATCATAAAAACTGCACATCGATCCTGAGCGACGGCGTGCGTTACACATTCGGGCTCAAGACCGGCGTGTACGACTACCACAACAGCGACATGATCGGCGGCACGCTGATCACGCTGACCGGCGAAAACGGCGGCGCTCCCGGCGAAAACGGCGGCGCTCACGATGAAAGCGGCGGCGCTCACGGCGAAACGGCAGGCCGCCCGGGGTTCAGTGTAAAACATTTGTATACCCGGCTGAAAGACGACTTCTGGGAGCGACTGGAACGCGCATGTGAATAAACTGAATGTGAAGATATTGACCGGGAAAAAGTTGACATAAAGGAGAAAGTTAAATGAAACGCAAAATGGTATTGATGTTGACGGGGCTCGCGGCGCTGGCGCTGGGCATGAGCGGCACGGCAGGCTGCGGGAAGATAAAGACCGGGCCGGCGTTCGAGGCGGGCAACGCGGTGATCGCCGCCGCAGGCTGCGATTCCGCGTACAAACTGTTGACAGACGAATATGCCGAACCGGATACGCTGGATGCCGCGGCGTTTATCGTTGACGCCCTGCGCTCCATGCTGAACGCCCGGATCACGCGGGAAAGCGGCCGCAACGCGGATAATACCAAATACATCCTCGCCTTCGGCGCGTCCGAAGTGCCCGAGTGCTCCGAACTGATGTTGACGCTGAAGCAGAACGAATACGCGATACGGGTCAGCGGGTCTGAAGGCGCGGACCGGATCGTTGTCGCCGTGGCGTTCCGGGGGGATCTGGCGCGGACGTGCGCCGTTGACCGGCTGCTCACAGATTTTTACGACGCGGATAAAGGCAGGCTGGCGTTGCCCGCGGACACGGATATCAAAGCGGGCGTCACCCATTCAGAAAGTTTGATCACCACCCCCGTCTCCCTGCGCGACCCGTGCATCGTGCTCGAAAACGGCGTGTATTACATGTACGGCACCGGCTGGAGGTATTATAAAAACACGTCGGGCAGCCTGGCGGGCGCGTGGGAAGGCCCGTTCCAGATGACTGAGCAGAAACCCGAGGATTCGGATAAAGAATACTGGGCGCCGGAGGTGCATAAATACAACGGGGCGTTTTATATGTTCGCCACATACCACAAAGCGTCTTCCGACCACCGCGGCTGCGCGATCTTCCGCGCCGAAACGCCGGAGGGGCCGTTCGAAATGATCTCCGACGGCCACGTCACGCCCGCGGAGTGGGACTGCATCGACGGAACGCTGTACGTTGACAACGCCGGCCAGCCCTGGATGGTATTTGTCCACGAATGGACGGGCAACGCGGACGGTATCGGCCGGATGTCGGTGGCCAAATTGGCCCCGGACCTGACTAAACTGATCTCCGAGCCGAAAGATATTTTCATGGGCACTGACGCGCCGTGGGCAACGGGCAACATCACCGACGGTCCCTGGCTCTACACAGCGAGCGACGGCAACCTGCTGATGCTGTGGTCAAACTTTGACGAGGCGGGCTACGCGGTGGGCATGGCGCGGTCTGAAAGCGGCAACATCACCGGTCCCTGGAAACAGCTCCCGTACGAACTGTATTCCCAGCGGCTCTCGGGGGGATTCGACGGCGGCCACGGCATGCTGTTCCGCGCTGCGGACGGTCAATTATACCTCTCGATCCACTCGCCCAACGGCAAGACCGGCAGCCGCGAAACGCTCGCGATCTTTGTGCCGGTGCACGAGATCGGCAACACGCTGTGGTGGGAGTTTGATTAAAAGATCGGAAGCTCCCAGTAAAGTTCGCCGGTTTTACCATTTGTAATTGCGGAATGTTTTTCCATCTGGCGGTCCGGCTCACGCTCGAGCGAAGACAGGTGGATGAGCTCGCCGTCCGCATTGACCCAGGCGACCACCCAGCCGTCAAGATAATACAGAATATTGCCCCTTTGAAGCGTTGCTTTGCCCAGCAGCGCTTCAATGTTTTCCACGCCCGATTGCCCGCGCCGGAATGATCTCAGCTCATCCAGCACACCGGTGAGCGCGGTATTTCCCTCTTCTGAAAGTGATAATTCGGGGTCAATATCACACCTGAACTGCCGTGTATTGTAGATCGTGCGGATCTGCAGATCCCCATCGACCTGTTCTTCAACAGTACAGCTCCGCCGCAGATCTGCAAATTCAAATATTACTGTACGAGTTTCTGTTTTATATATATCGCAGTAATTGGCAGCGGCAAAATAATCCATATTGTCCCACTTGGAAAAGTCCGAATTGAGCTGGCGGTATCCGTCTTCATCTCTTTCGCCCAGCAGATCAATAAGCTGTTCACGGCTGAGCTGTTTCAGATCCAGTAATTCAGAGTCGTTTTCAAGTATGAGATCTCGCGGATCTGACACGGAAGGGACATCAGGTTTCGATGAATTGCCTTTCATGTCGCTTTTCTTATCATTTTTGGAAACCGAAGCCCAAACAGTAAGCGCGAATACGGCAAGAGTGAATGCAATCGTTGCCGTAACGATTAAAGTTACATGATTTTTTTTCATTAAAAGCACCCTCTTTCAGTTGTGCGAAACAGTCACAGTGTAATCTGTCTCAGTCTGGCAGGAATCTCCGGAAACACATAAAATGTATATTTCGTCAGCGATCAGGTATACATAATCCATAACCAATGCTCCAGTTTGATTATAACAGTCAGTAGTAGTCATGTCAATTAAAACTTTTCCCAAAGGAGCTACTCCCGAAATCGTAAATCGTAAGTGGTCACGAGAA
>CACZOW010000141.1 GCA_902782885.1 uncultured Ruminococcus sp.
AGCTGGTCGGGCAATATCTGGACCTTCCGGAACGAGATCATTGCCACCGGGCTGCGGGAGTCCGGGCTCAACGGGCTGGCAGCGGAGTTGGCGTACAAGACCGTCACGGAATTCAGCGGCAATTACGCCGAATTCATGAGCCCCTCCACCGGCGAAGGGCACGGCGTCAAGCGCTACGGCTGGACCGCGTCCCAGTACATCCAGCTGATCATCGAGGAGTTGTTCGGCATTTCGGACAACGTCTGGACCGGCACGGTCACCGTTGCCCCCAACCTTCCCGCAGCGCTCGCGGGAAAGATGGTCCACATCGACGGCGTCCCCACATGCCGCGGCCTGCTTTCCGTGACCGCGTATCTGGGGCCGGACAACGTTACAACTGAAACGCACACATTCACACGTGCATAGCGGGCAACACAAAAACGTACAAAAGGAGTGCATTTACACATGAAAATTGCAGTACAAAGCGGCGGAATGGAAGAAAGACTCGGTATCGAAGGTACTTACCGCATGATAAAAGAGACGGGTTTCGACGCGGTTGACGCAAACCTGGACCACCTTTTTTACGGTCACGAAATACGCCAGCACTTGCGTTCGGCGCTGCTGGACGGACCGGAGGAAGCGATGCTGGAATCCTGCCGTCCGTGGAAAGAGGGCGCTGAAAAGTACGGGCTCGAGAACTATCAGGCGCACGCGCCGTTCCCGTCCGCGCTGCCCGTTGACCCCGCCTTCCCGGATTACAACGATTATCTGATACACTGCCTCATCCGGACGATACGGTGCACCGCGTTCATCGGCTGCCGGAGACTGATCGTTCACCCCTTCTTCTACGGCCTGCCCGCGCGGCTCGGTCCGGAAGCCGAGTGGGAGCAGAACATCCGCAGCTATTCTGCGCTGATCGATGCCGCCAAAAAATACGACGTCATCATCTGCCTGGAAAATATGTTCAGCAATTACAAGGGCAAAATATACGGCTCCTGCTGCTCGGATATTGACGTCGCCTGCCGTTATGTAGACACGCTCAACGAGATCGCCGGCGAAAAACGCTTCGGTTTCTGTCTTGACACCGGCCACATCCTGCTGGCGGGCAAAGATATTTACGACACCATGGTGCAGCTGGGAGACCGCATCGAGGCGTTCCACGTCCACGACAACAACGGCACCCGCGACCAGCATCTCGCCCCGTACATGGGCATTCTTGACTGGGACCGCTTCGTGGCGGGACTGGCGGCGATCGGTTACGACAAAACTCTCAGCTTCGAAACATTCAACGTCTGGAACACCGTGGACAACGAACTCTGCCCCGACATGATGCGCTTCATCGCCAAAGCCGGCCGCATGTTCGCGCGCCGCGCGGAGGAACTAAAAGCGGCGCACGCCTGAGCGCCGCCGCTTTCGCCTCACTGTTTCAGAGATCCCGCACCGCGGTCGATTCCTCACGGCACGTACGTGACGGTTTTGTCCGCGGGCATTTCGCCGGTGCCGGTCCAGATGGCAACGTTGTCGACGATGCCGTTGATCCCGCCGCCCACTTTAAAACACACACCCAGTCCGTACAAACTCTTTTCGATGCCGCGATCCTCCGACGCTTCGGACGGCGCGCTCACCTTCAGAAACTCGCTCATATCGGCGGTCTTCATATAGATCGTCGCGAGGCCGTCGACGCGCACGACGCGGATCGTCACAGTAACGTTCGCAAAGTTGTTGTGCGTGTTTTCGTCCATCGGCTCTTCGATACCCAGCAGTTTGTACGCGACCGTAGTCCCGTTATCGTCGTTCTTCTTTTTAGCGGCGTACAGATCGTTCCCGTCATTGGCGTCCAGCGTGTACCATGTGCCCTGGTACCAGGTCTGGTTGTTGCCGTAGCCGCCGATGCGGAAATGATATGAATTGTAGCCTTCGGCATCATATTCGGTTATGAAATTGATATATCGCTTGTAATTGGACGCAGACAGGTATGTCACGTCATACTGGAGCGTATAGCTGCCGAACTCTTTTACGCGCTTCATGGTCATCTCGTCAAATATGCGCGTATAGCCGTCCGTACCGCCGGTGCCTTTCTCCTCAGAATAGTTTGTGACGTGAAGCGCGCCGTCTTTGATCGCCAGCTGCGCGGTCCAGTCGTTCTTCGCGTGATCCACCGCCACGGACAATATCTCCCAGCCCAGCGCTTTTGCCGCCCTGTACGTGTCGTCAATGTCGCCGTACCCCGAAAAGTCTTCGTAATACACCATCATCCCGGCTTCCACGGGCGGCTTGGGTGCTTCGGTCGGCGCATCGGTGGGTACTTCCGTTGCCTGCTCCGTCGGGGCGCTCGTGGGTGCGGCAGTAACAAGCTCTGCAGCGGTCGGAACTGCCGTCTGAGTATTATTGCCGCCGTCATCGCCGGGCTTGCAGGCCGCGAGGCCCGCCAGAATTGCCAGACACACCGGCAGCATCATTATTCTGAGCACATTTTTCATTCCGTTCCCTCCAAAGCCCTCCGGCTATTCCTCGATCTCGCTCTCGGTCAATCCGAGTCTGCCGTTCACAGCGCGCACCTCGCCGAACAATTTCTCGCGGTCAACTTTTGTCCTCGGCCGCAGCCGCACGAACGCGCGATAGCAGGGCTCGTCGCCG
>CACZOW010000142.1 GCA_902782885.1 uncultured Ruminococcus sp.
GTTGTCATAAACAGCGGCGAACCGGTCAATACGGAAGACGCGCAGGGAACGGACGCCGCCACCGGCGACGCTTCGGATAAACCGGAAACGACGCCGGAGTCAACGGAGGTATTGCCCACGGAAGCGGCCACTGAAGCGGTCACCCCCGCAGAAACGGCTGCCGCTCCCACGGAGACCGCACCGGCGCCTACGGAAACGGCAGCGCCCACCGAAACGGCGGCCGCGCCTACGGCAACCGCTTCGCCCGCGCCCACCGCCACGCCTACGCCTACGCAGAAGCCCACGCCCACGCCTACACCTACGCCTAAACCCACGGCTACGCCCACGCAGAAGCCCGAAGCCACCCCGACGGCGCAGCCCGATTCCAACCTCGCGAAGTACAGCGGACTGGTGATATCCAAAGTGTACGGCAACGGCGGCAACGTCACTTCCGCGTGCGAACACAGCTTTATCGAACTGAAAAATACCGGTACCACGGCGCTGAAACTCGGCGGCCTGGCGCTTTATTACAAATCCGGCGCGGCTGCTGACTACACTTCGTTCGCGCTGCCCGATGTCACGCTGAACGCCGGCAAAACGTTCCTGATCCGCGGTGCCTCCGCCTCCAAATCCTCCGTTAAATACGACACCACCTACGAAGTGATCCGCGTCACCAACTACGACGCCGAATGGAACATTTCACTGAGCAACAAGGACATCCGGCTGGTACTGGCCTTCACCGGCAAAACTTTCAACAAATCGACGCAGCCGGCGGAACTCAGCGGAAAGATCTCGTATTTCGTTGCCACCGACGACTACTATTTCGACACCGGATACATGGATGATTATTCCAAAAACAAGGTGGCGGTGCGCGTTGCCGATAAGCAGGACAGCGGCTGGTATCTCCAGAATCTCACCAAGACCACCACGGAAAAACTGGCGCAGGTCGTGCCCGTAGCCACGAACGGCAAAGCAGCGTCGATCATCGGTTCCAAACTCACCGAAGTCCGGTTCTCTTCACCCGCCGGATTCTACACCTCGCCGGTCAGCCTGACGCTGACCCCGCCCGCGGGCTACAGCACCGTTTACTATACGACGGACGGATCCGATCCAACCACGTCTTCCACCCGGCGCAAGCATACCGCGGCGTTCACGCTTTCAGACACTACCAGCACTTCCTTCGGGGCAACGTACAGCTCCGGTCTCAACTACGTGGGCAATATCCGCTCCGCCACCGCTAAAATGCTCGGCGCGCACGTGATCAAAGCCTGCGCGTACGACGGCAGGACATACACCGGCGTATACACCAATACGTACATAATTTCCTCTTCCATGGCGAATTACGGCGTATCCGTGATGTCGTTCTCGCTGGAACGGAACCAGATGTTCGGAACGCCCGGCTTTTACCATAACTTCAATGCTTCCAGCAACGATCCCAACACCCGCGGCGTCGCGTTTATGGAAGTGTTCGATAAAGACGGCACGCGGCGCGGCTATTCCAACGTGGAGCTTTCCATCAGCGGCCACGGCTCTTCAGGCACCGGCATGCGGTCCATGAAGGTGTTTATCAAGGGGTCGGGGAATATTGCCGACGGCACCGAATCCAAGCTGAACTTTGACCTGTTCGACGGCTACGCCACCAACAGCAAAGGGCAGTGCATTACCGACTTCTCGCGCCTGCTGCTCCGTAACTCCGGCAACGACTGCGGCGTATCGTACATCCGCGACGCGTATATGCAGCGGGTGAGCCGCACGCTGAATATTGACACCATGGCGTACGCGCCGGTGCTGGTATTCATCAACGGCGACTTCTGGGGCGTGTACAACGCCCGCGAGCGCTACAGCGGCGACTACGTGCAGTCTCACTACGGGATCAACAAGGACAATGTTGCCCTCATCGAAAGCGACTACTCCCAGGTGCACACCAACCAGAACGCGCCGTTCGTTGTCAGCTCCGGACTGGACAACGACGCCGATGATTTCAACGCCCTGGTGGATTACATCAAGTCCCACAGCATGTCCGTCACGTCCTACTATAAATACGTGACCGACAGACTGGATATCGACTCCTTCATCGACATGTACGTGTCACGCCTGTACTTCAGCGCCCGCGACTGGCCCGAAAACAACATCAAAGTCTGGCGCAACCGCGCGTCCGACGATCCGTCCGGGTTCAACAACAAGTGGCACTTCACGCTGCTGGATATGGACATGGGCATCGCGTTCTTCACGGACGCCAACAACACCACCGAGAACTCCAACTTCTTCGGCTGGATCGATGCTACGGGCTGCGTAGTAGGCAACATAATGCACGCGCTGCGCCAGAACAATAACTTCAAGCGCCAGTTCCTGGCCCGCTTTTATCAGGTGCTGAATGAGATCTATGTACCGTCCTGGATGGAGGAGGAGCTGAATGTCGTTGTCGCCCAGAGAGCGCCGCTGCTCACGCTGCAGGCGCAGCGCTGGGGCGCCAGCACGAGCACGTACAACTCGTCTGTCTCCAATATGCGCAAGTTCATCCGCAACCGCTACAGTTACGCGGTGAGCTACCTGTGCTCGTATTTCGGCATTACCGAGAGTTATCTGAAGAGCATCAGCGGCAACTACCTCACCATGAACTTCTCCGAGACACGCCTGAACGTCAGCGTTGACGGAACGAGCGTAGGCACCTCGTGGGTCAAAAAATTCGATAAGAGCATAACGGTCAATATTACCGCCTCCGCTAAACCCGGGTTCGAACTGGTTGCCATCGTATTCACCGACAGCAACGGCAAGGTCACCCGCTACACCGGCGGTACCGCGCAGATCACGACCACCGTTGCCGGCGAGATCAGCTTCGAGACCAAAAAACAGGCTGCGGCCGTAGACTTGTCCGTGCATTCCGGCATCGTGGCGGGCGGCGCGCAGATGTACTATCTGACGCCGGAAGGCAAACTGTACGCCTGGGGCAGCAACAATAACAACGTCCTGGGCGCCGGCGTGTCGCAGGCCGTCGTAAACAAGCCTAAACTGGTGCGCGAGAACGTGGCGCAGATCTCCGTGGCCAACAGCAACGATCTGGAGAACGGCAACAACAATATCATGGCCGCTATATTGACGCTTGACGGCGATATATACGTTATCGGCGCGGGTACGGTGCCCGGTCTGACGGCGACCGCGTCTGCCTGGACGCTGGTGGAATACGACGGCATGCCCGTATCGATCAGCGTAGGCTTCGACCACATGCTGGTGCTGGATAAAGACGGCTCGGTGTGGGGCATCGGCAATAACAGCTACGGCCAGCTGGGCAAGACCAATGCCGGAGGCGCTGTCACGTCGTTTATAAAGATCGCCTCCGGCGCGACGATGGTATCCGCGGGACGCCGCAATTCCGCGTACGTCGACACCAACGGCGACTGCTACGTGCTGGGCGACGCCCGCTGGAACAAGTTCCGCGACTCCACAGAAAACATTACCACGCCCTATAAACTGCTCTCCGGTGTAAACTATATTACCAGCGGCGAGCATGAGATGCTGCTGGTCACGGAAGACGGCAAGCTGTACTATGCAGGCTGGCGCACAGTGGAGGGCTTCGGCCAGGGCGGCGGCAGCTGGGGCGCCAAACCGCTGAACATCTCCGGCGTGGCTAAAGCGTCAATAAAATTCGGCGATATTGCCATCATGACTGAATCCGGAGCGCTGTACGGCTACGGTATCAATACAGGCAACTGCATCGGCGGCAACGTCACCGGCGGCACTCCGACACTGCTGATCAGTTCCGGCGTACAGGACGTCGCGGCGGGTCACGCCTTCATCGCATACCTGGATTCGAACGGTAAGATCAAGGTCAACGGCAGCAACGCCGAGGGCCAGGCAGGCAACGGCACCACGTCAGACTACGTGTCCTGGGCGACGGCAACGATTAGTTGA
>CACZOW010000143.1 GCA_902782885.1 uncultured Ruminococcus sp.
ATACAGCCTGATGCTGATGGATGACGTGGTGAAGGAAGTTGACCGACTGGCGTTCCTGAGGGGCACGAACCGGTCCAACCTGGTGAACCAGATCCTGGCGGAGTACCTGTCCATGACCACTCCGGAAAAGCGCATCGGCAACATTTTCAAATACATAGAAGAAGCCATGAACCGCGAGCGCGTGATCGTGCCTTTTGTCGGGGAGAACAACAGCACCATGCTTCTGAAAAGCAGCCTGGAATACAAGTACCGCCCCACGATCAAGTACGAAGTGGAACTGTACAAGATACCGCGAGGAGCCATCGGCGAGCTCACCGTCATCTTCCGGACACAATCCGGAGCGCTGATCGAATCGGTCGGCCGCTTTCTGGAACTCTGGATGGAACTGGAGGGCCACTATCTCACCAAATATTTCGGCGAACAGGCGGCGGATTACAAAGTCGGCGACGGCAAATTCGTGCGGGGCATCCACCTGCGCACCGACCGGAACCATACCGACGAGGCGATCGGCAACGCCATCTCCGCGTACATACAGAACTTCGACACGCTGATCAAGGGGTACCTGACCGGGCGGCTGGACGCGGGAGACGTGGAGCGGAGGTATGTTGACGCTTTAAACCGCGGCATCGGAATTTTGTAACAAGGAGGAAATAATATGAATGCAGATAAATTTACTAAAAAGTCGCTGGAAGCGCTGGGAACGGCGCAGAATATCGCGACAGAGAACAACAATCAGCAGGTGACGCAGGAGCACCTGCTTTATGCGCTGATCGACCAGGACGGCGGGCTCATCGGGAGCCTGCTGCGGACGATGGGCGTTGACAACGACCGCCTGCTGGGCGAGCTGGACGAACTGATCCGCGGACTTCCGGCAGTCACCGGGAGCGGGCGGGAACCGGACAAAATATATATTGCCCCCGAGACCGACAAAGCGCTGGCGCTGGCGGCGTCGATTGCCGACAAAGCCAAAGACGAATACGTTTCGGTGGAGCACATCATGCTGGGCATCATCGAGCGGCCGTCGGAGAAAGTGGGGCGTCTGCTGAAAAAGTACGGAATCGACCGCGCCGGATTTCTGAAGGCGCTCGAAAGCGTTAAGAGCGGCCGTGTCACCAGCGACGATCCCGAAAGCACATACGACGCGCTCAACAAATACGGCACCGACCTGGTGGAGCGGGCGCGGCAGCAGAAACTTGACCCCGTGATCGGGCGAGACAAAGAGATCCGCAACGTGATCCGCATCCTGTCCCGTAAGACTAAGAACAACCCTGTGCTGATCGGCGAACCCGGCGTGGGCAAGACCGCCATCGCGGAAGGTCTCGCGCAGCGTATCGTGGCCGGAGACGTGCCGGAGGGCCTGAAAAACAAAACGATCATCTCACTGGATATGGGCGCGCTGATCGCGGGCGCAAAGTTCCGGGGCGAATTCGAAGAGAGACTCAAGGCGGTGCTGGAAGAAGTGCGCCGTTCCGAAGGCCGGGTGATACTGTTCATCGATGAGCTTCACACCATCGTAGGCGCGGGCAAGACCGACGGCGCGATGGACGCGGGCAACCTCTTAAAGCCCATGCTGGCCAGGGGCGAACTGCACTGCATCGGCGCCACCACTCTCGACGAATACCGCAAGTACATCGAAAAGGACGCGGCGCTGGAGCGGCGTTTCCAGCAGGTGCTGGTGGACGAACCCACGGTCGAGGACACCATCTCCATACTGCGTGGCTTAAAAGAAAAATATGAGATATTCCACGGCGTGACGATTCATGACGGCGCGCTGGTGGCGGCGGCAACGCTCTCTCACCGTTATATCACGGACCGTTTCCTGCCGGACAAGGCAATTGACCTGGTGGACGAAGCGTGTGCCATGATCCGCACGGAGATCGACTCGATGCCGCAGGAACTTGACGACCTGCGCCGGAAGATCATGCAGCTGGAGATCGAAGAGACCGCCCTGCGCAAAGAGACCGACCGGCTCTCCGCGGAGCGGCTGGAGGCGCTGCGCGCCGAGATCGCGGAGAACAAGGAAAAGTTCAACGCCATGAAGGCGGACTGGGAGGCCGAAAAGCAGGAGATCGACAGCGTCAAAAAGATCAAGGAAGAGATCGACCGCGTCAACGGCGAGATCGAGGCCGCGTCCCGCAATTACGAATACGAAGAAGCCGCGCGGCTGCGGTACAGCAAGCTGCCGGAATTGACCGCGAAACTGGCGGAGGCGGAGAAAAAGAACAACGCGGCGGCAGTCGCGGGCAGCGGCGACCGCCTGGTGCGCAACACCGTCACGGCGGATGAGATCGCGGGCATCGTAGCGCGCTGGACCGGCATACCGGTGGCCAAACTGATGGAAGGCGAGCGCGAAAAAGTGCTGCATCTGGATGAGATCCTGCACAAACGGGTGATCGGCCAGGACGAAGCGGTGACCAAGGTGAGCGAGGCCATACTGCGTTCGCGCGCGGGCATTGCGGACCCCAACCGGCCCATCGGCTCGTTCCTGTTCCTGGGTCCCACCGGCGTGGGCAAGACCGAACTGGCCAAAGCGCTGGCGGAGGCGCTGTTCGATGACGAGCACAACATGGTGCGTATCGATATGAGCGAATACATGGAGAAATTCAGCGTATCCAGGCTCTGCGGTGCGCCTCCGGGATACGTGGGCTACGACGAAGGCGGCCAACTCACCGAAGCCGTTCGCCGCAAACCCTACTCGGTGGTGCTGTTCGATGAGATCGAAAAGGCGCATCCGGACGTGTTCAACATACTCCTTCAGGTGCTGGATGACGGCCGTATCACCGACTCTCAGGGACGCACGGTCGACTTCAAAAACACGATCATCATCATGACCAGCAACCTGGGCTCCGATTACCTGCTTGAAGGCATCGACGAGAACGGCGAGATATCTCAAAGCGCCCGCGACAGCGTAAGCGCCCTGCTTACCCGTACATTCCGGCCCGAGTTCCTGAACCGGCTGGACGAGATCGTATACTACAAGCCGCTCACCAAATCGGACATCGGCCGCATCATCGAGCTGCTGATCGCGTCGCTGAAGAGCCGGCTGAAGGAAAAATCGCTGGGTCTCGAGATCAG
>CACZOW010000144.1 GCA_902782885.1 uncultured Ruminococcus sp.
CGCGATGCGCTCGAGCATTTCGGGCCGCGGCACGCCCAGATTTTCCAGCCCGAACGCCACGTCTTCCTCGACCGTGGCGCCGATGATCTGATTGTCCGGATTCTGGAACACCATCCCTACGCGCGAGCGCACTTCCCATTCCATGCCACCTGCGGAGGTGTCAATATTGTCCACCACCACTGTCCCGGTCGCCGGCAGATACAGCGCGTTCATCAGTTTAGCCAGCGTCGATTTGCCCGAGCCGTTGCGCCCGATCACCGCCAGAAATTCGCCGCGGCGTACGCGGAGGTCGATCCCGTCGAGCGCCTGCACATACTTTACCCGCTCCGGCTCTCCGGCCGCCTTCGCAGCTTTGCCGGACTTGGCATCTTTTCCGTGCTTGGCGTCCGGCTCCGGCTCGTCTTCATCCGCGACCTCATACGCGAAAGTAACGTCCCGGCATTCGATAATGTCCACTGGATCGTACGCTTCCGCCGCGGTCTCAGAAGCACACGCTGACGCTGTTGCTTCCGATACAGACGCTGACGCCTGCGCCGCGATCTGCTCTGCCGCGTTCTCCGCGCTATTCGCTTTTTTCCTGCGTTTTTTGAACATTTCCGCCGTCGTGCTTCCGTTCCGGTCAATTTTTAGCCGCCCCGCAGCGCTTCCGCTCCGGGCCGTTCTTATAATATTAACATTATTTAGCGGATAAATCAATCAAATAACTTGGAAAGAATCAGGTTTACATCACCTCTCGCTCATTTTAACCACGTAAAATGATGGTCAAAACATAGCAAATCTTCCATTTGGCGTTTTGCTATGTTTATTCGACCAATCAAAGCCCTTAATATGATGGCAGAAGGCGCCCGGACGAGGCAAGTTCACGCAAGCATGAATTCGCGGCGTTAAGACCGCCCCACAATTCCCTAATTAGTTCGGGGATACAGGCCTAATTCTTCAATTATCCACCTGAGCAGCCCTTCGCAGCCGGTGCGGATCTGGTTGCCCACGCGGTCGAAATTGCCGCTGTACCACGGGTCCTCGATGTCCCCGGGCTCGTCCGTGAAATCCCGCAGCAGCCGCACTTTGTCCATCCCGCCCGCTTGCCGCCGGGGTCAATGCCCAGCCGCCGCAGATACGCCCGCTCTTCGGGGTAGACAGGATTGCCCAGTTCCTCCGCCGACGTGCCCGCGGACAATACCTCCACTGCCCCATCGAGCCCTGCCCGGCGGACAATATCCCCGAATATGAACTCCGCCATCGGCGAGCGGCAGATGTTGCCGTGGCAGACAAACAGTACCCTGTACTTACTCCGCATCCCCGGCACCTCCGTAAGTGCGGATAGCTTCCAGCACCTCAATGAAATCGCCGCCGGATACGACCCAGCCATCCACGTAAGAGTAAACAAAAGTCATGGAGTTACAAGGAAGTTGTCCGCCCAGGCTTTCATTGATGCCGGAAAGGTCAACAGTGGCAGTAAAAGTATTCTCTGTTTTGTTGACTTCAATGGTGAATGTGAGCGGATCATCACGGAGCAAATCAATAAACTCCTTGTAAAGCGCAGAGCCGCCGTCGCTGAAGGCAAATGCTCCGCTCGCGTCTTTTTCGCCGCGAATATACAGTTTGCCGTCAAAAACACCTGCCCGCGGGCCGCTCATCAGCTCTGCTGCCACGTCGCCGGTGCAGAATCCTTTCAAGTACTCACGCCATTTTTCAGGAGACTCAAGACCGGGCGGCATGATCAGGAACGATCCTTTAGAGTTATCTGCCGTTTTCCTGCCTCCGACCGGCACGCCCTCGTAGCGCAATCCCTGCCCGTAAAAGATATCATAACCAATCAAAGAAAGCGCCTTTACAGATGAAGACACAATATATTTTGGATAGTAATGTTGGATCAGACTTTGTGCTCTGTCCGTACTGTATGATGTATTTGCTTTATATATCAGCCAGATCTCAGACCAGTCTTCGTTTACGATCGTCCACTTGCCGGTGCCGGAATAAGGAGAAACACTCTTCCCGTTTACTTCGTATCTGAGAGTATATTTTATACGCACACTCTTTAGCTCGTCGTAACCGTACTCAGCCGAAAGATATGGTACAGCGGCGATCACTTCGTTGTCCGAATTGCC
The DNA here is from genome assembly GCA_902782885.1 of uncultured Ruminococcus sp. Classification (GTDB taxonomy): domain Bacteria; phylum Bacillota; class Clostridia; order UBA1212; family UBA1255; genus UBA1255. The sequence goes on from CACZOW010000144.1 coordinate 2,109, forward strand.
AGGATAAACAGTGATATAGTTATACGAACGGTCTACCATCAATGGTCCGCCGCTCCACCGTTCTATAACCGGCAGCACCTTCAATCCGCGCGCTTCGGGAAGATATTGTTCGTCGTACTCGCGCACCAGCTTTTGCGCAGTCTCACAGATCGTCAAGCCGGAAGGAGGCGAAAGAATAAGATCCAGTACGTCTCCGCCGGTGATACGCCACCTGCCGTCGACCCGGCTGAATTCCGCTTTGTACTTCAGTTTGGTTTTGCCGTCGCGGGCAATACAGGTGATATTGACCACCGCCGTTCCATCTCCGGTGTTGTCAACGCTGATATGATCATACAGCGTATAGTCGGAACTGAATGGGCGCACCGGACCGTCGTAATAAACCGGGTCAATATTTATTGCCCACGGCGACTGTCCTGCCGGACCATTGTTTTCGTCTTGAAACAGGCGGATGCGGTTTTGTGCCCCCGACATCCACACAAACTGAGAAGGAAGCACTTTGTAAA
>CACZOW010000145.1 GCA_902782885.1 uncultured Ruminococcus sp.
CCGCAGCGCGAGCGTATACCCGTACGTGCGCGCGTCGCCCATGACGCCTACGGTACGCGTGTCCGTAAGCACCGCAAAATACTGGGCACAGTTAAGCGCGGGGTCTGTCCCTGTGTCAGTTTCCAGCTCCTCCCGGAAGATTGCGTCTGCCTCCCGGAGCAGGCGGAGCTTTTCTTCGGTGATCTCGCCGATAACGCGTACGGCAAGGCCGGGGCCGGGGAAGGGTTGACGACGGACCAGTTCGCGCGGGATGCCCAGCTTTTCGCCGACTTCGCGCACTTCGTCCTTGAACAGCTCCCGCAGCGGTTCCACTATGCCTTCAAATGCCATGATCTTCGGCAGTCCGCCCACGTTGTGGTGGCTCTTGATCACGGCGGAATCGCCTTTGCCGCTCTCGATCACGTCCGGATATATCGTGCCCTGCGCCAGCAGGTCCAGCTGTCCGAGTTTTTTTGCCTCGTCTTCAAACACGCGGATGAATTCTTCGCCGATGATCTTGCGCTTTCGCTCCGGTTCGCTGACGCCTTTGAGACGGCTCAGGAAGCGGTCTTTGGCGTTGACGCGGATGATATTGAGCCCGAGCCGGCCGCCCAGCGTCTTTTCCACGTAATCGCCCTCGTCTTTGCGCAACAGACCGTGGTCAACGAACACGCTGAAAAGATTGCCGCCGATCGCCCTGTGCAGCAGCACCGCCGCTACGGAGGAGTCAACGCCGCCGGACAGCGCCAGCAGCACCTTTTTGCCCGCGAGCTCCTGACGGTACCGCGAGACAGTGCTCTCGATAAAATCGTCCATGACCCAGTCCGCCGCGCAGCTGCAGATCTCAAAAATGAAATTGCGCAATATCTGCGTTCCGTATTCGGTGTGGCTGACTTCGGGATGGAACTGCACGCCGTACAGCCGGCGGGATTCGTCGCACATGGCGGCGCAGGCGCAGTTGTCCGTGCGGGCAATGTTGCGGAACCCTTCCGGCAGCACGGTCACCCGGTCGGTGTGGCTCATCCAGCATACGCTTTCGCGCGGCACGTTCCGGAACAGCACGCTGTCCCCGGCGTACAGCACGGTCCTGCCGTATTCGCTGCCGCCCTCCGCGGGGGCAATGCGGCCGCCTTCGGTGAACGCCAGCAGCTGATGGCCGTAACAGATCCCCAGCACCGGGATGCCCAGTCCGGTCACGGCGGAGTCAACGCGCGGAGCCCCGTCAGCGTACACGCTGTTCGGCCCGCCCGTGAAAATGATGCCCTTATATCCCGCGGCGGCGATCTCCGCCGCACTGATCTTATTGTACGGCTTGATCTCGGCGTATACATGCTCCGCGCGCACGCGGCGGGCGATCAGCTGATCGTATTGACCGCCAAAATCCAGGACCAGGATCTTGTCCATAATTGCCTCCGCTTATTTATCGATCTCGGCCGCAAACGCCTGCGCGCCGGCCGTCTTTTTCCTGACTTTCTCCACGAACGCTTCCACCTGTTCCGCGCAGCGTCCGACGTACAGCGCCGGATCCAGCAGTGCGTTCAGCTCTTCCGCGTTCAGTCCCAGCTCTTTCTGCGCCAGCAGTCTGTCCCCGAGATCACAGCGGCCGCCTTCCTTCAGCACGGCGGTCGCCTCCATGGAGCACCGACGGATCAGTTCGTGGATCTGCTGGCGGTCTCCGCCGCGCTTGACGGCTTCCATCATGATGTTTTCGGTGGCAATGAACGGCAGATATTCGCGCACGGTGCGGTCAATTACTTTTTCGTTGACCCTGAGCCCCGCCGCGACGTTTCCGAGCAACCTTAAGATCGCGTCCGCGCACAGGAAACCCTCCGGCAGACTGATGCGCCGGTTCGCGGAATCGTCCAGCGTGCGCTCCAGCCACTGGGCGGAGGCGGTGAGGGGCGCGTTTGCCGCGTCGGATATCAGGTAGCGGGAGAGGGAACAGATACGCTCGCAGCGCATCGGATTGCGTTTGTACGCCATGGCGGAAGAACCGATCTGTTTGTCTTCGAAAGGCTCCTCCAGCTGCCGGTCGTGCTGCAGCAGCCGGATATCCGTGGCGATCTTGTTCGCGGTCTGGGCGATCGAACTGAGCGCGTTCATGATCCGGCTGTCCGTTTTGCGCGGGTAGGTCTGGCCGCACACGTCGAAACACTCGTCAAACCCGAAATCCGCGGCCAGCTGACGGTTCATTTCGTCGATCTTGCCCGCGTCGCCGTCAAAAAGTTCCATAAAACTGGCTTCCGTACCGGTGGTGCCGCGGCAGCCCAGGAATTTGATATTGCCCAGAGCAAAATCCACCTCGTCCAGATCGGAGCAAAGGTCCTGTATCCAGAGGGCGGCGCGTTTGCCCGCGGTGACGGGCTGCGCGGGTTGGTAGTGAGTGTAGCCGAGCGTGGGCAGCGCCTTGTATTTCAGCGCAAGATCGCACATTGTGCTTATGACGCCGGCCAGCTCGCTCCGGATATAACGCAGCGCGTCCCGGTAGATGATCAGGTCGGCGTTGTCCGTAACGTAGCAGCTCGTGGCGCCGAGATGGATGATCCCCGCGGCGGAAGGCGCCGCCTTGCCGTACGCGTAGATATGCGCCATAACGTCATGCCGCACTTCTTTTTCCCGCGCCGCGACGCAGTCATAATCGATGTCGTCAACATGCGCCGCCAGTTCGTCCACCTGCGCCTGCGTGACCGGCAATCCGAGGCGCATTTCCGCCCGCGCCAGAGAGACCCAGAGCCGGCGCCACGTCTGATAACGCGTGTCCGCGGAAAACAGTTTCTGCATGTACTCCGACGAATATCTTGCCGAGAACGGCGATTCATATCTGTCTGTCATTTCCGCTTCCCCCTGAGGATGATGCTGTCGCGTTCCGCGCCGACCGAGACGAATGTGATCGGGCAGCCTATGGCGTTTTCCACGTATTTCACGTACGCACGGGCTTCCGTGGGCAATTTTCTCCATTCTTTTATGCCGGATATGTCGCATTTCCAGCCGTCAACATATTCGATGACGGGTCTGGCGGCTGCCAGCTTTGTCGGGAATGGGAAACGTTCCGTCCGTACGCCGTCGATCTCATATGCGGCGCATACCGGGATCTTGTCCATATAACTGAGCACGTCCAGTTTGGTCAGCGCGATGCCGGTGGCGCCCTGCATTTTTACGCCGTAGCGCGTTGCCACCAGATCGATGGGGCCGACGCGGCGGGGGCGGCCGGTCTTGGCGCCGTATTCCGCGCCGGCGGTGCGCAGTTTGTCCGCCTCTTCACCGAACATCTCGCACACGAACGGGCCTTCGCCGACGCAGGTGGAATATGCTTTGACCACGCCGATGACGCGGTCAACATGTGCGGAAGGGCAACCGGCGCCGATCGGCGCGTACGCCGCGAGCGTATTTGACGACGTGGTGTACGGATAAATGCCGAAATCGATATCCCGGAGCGTGCCGAGCTGCGCCTCGAACAGTATGCGTTTGCCGGCCGCCGCGGCGTTGTCGATATATTCCGACGTGTCGTACACAAAAGGCTTGATCTTTTCGCCGTATTCGTCCAGCCAGCCGGTCAGTTTTTCGAGTGTGTACGGCTGCGCGCCGTAAACGCGCTCCAGCGTGAGATTCTTCCATTCGAGCAGCTCAGACAGGTGCGCTTCCAGCTGCGCCCGGTCGAACAGTTCGCCGGCCATCACGGTCTTCTTCTGAAATTTATCCGAGTAGAACGGCGCGATGCCTTGCTTCGTGGAACCGTATTTTCGGTCGGCAAGGCGGTTCTCTTCGAGCTCGTCCAGGTCGCGGTGCCAGGGCAGCAGCAGCGAGGCGCGCTCGCTGATCTTCAGGTTTTCGGGAGTGACCGGTACGCCCTTCGACGAAACGGTCTCGATCTCTTTCCAGAGATTCTCCGGGTCGAGGGCAACGCCGTTGCCGAGAATGTTGACAACGCCTTCGCGGAATATGCCGGAAGGGAGCAGATGCAGCGCGAATTTGCCCTTGTCGTTGATGACGGTGTGGCCCGCGTTGCCGCCGCCCTGATACCGCACAACGATATCGTACTGCTCCGTGAGCAGATCTACCATCCTGCCTTTGCCTTCATCGCCCCAGTTGATGCCTACAACCGCACAGTTACTCATAACATGCCTCCGTGATACAAGAATATTAAGTTTGCGGCATATTATATCATTTTCTGTAGGCTTTTGATATATTTTTATTGCCGGCAGACTTGTTTTCCGTATCATTTCCCGCGCCGTTTCATTCGTACGTTCATTTGCCGCTGTCCCCGTAGTTTGCCAGTACCCGCGCGGACGGATCGTTCACGTCGCAGCCCTCCCAGGATCTGTTGGGCATCCAGAAATCCGCGATCATCTGCGACTGCCCGGGATAGTAATTTTCGAAGATGTCCCGGTACAGCAGCGACTCTTTTGTGAACGGTCTGGCGTGGCCGTATTTCGCGCGCCCTGCTTCGAATTCCGCGTCAGTGTATTGCTGTTCCGCGTACGCTTTCAGGTAATCTACCATCGAATGACCTACGGCATCTGAAAACGCCGCTTTTTCCCGCCACAGAATGCTGTCAGGCAGGTAACCCAGCCCCTCGAACGCGTGCCGCAGCAGGTACTTGCCCTTGCCGTAACGGTTCAGTTTCATTTGCGGGTCAAGAGACATCACATACCCGGCAAAGTCCAGATCTCCGAAGGGCACGCGCGCTTCCAGGGAGTTGACCGAGATGCACCGGTCGGCCCGCAGCACGTCGTACATATGCAGCTCCCGCACACGCTTTTCTGCCTCGCGCTGGAATGCTTCCGCGTCGGGGGCAAAATCGGTGTATTTATAGCCGAACAGTTCGTCGGAGATCTCTCCGGTCAGCAGGACACGGACGTCGGTAGTCTCATGGATCGCCTTGCAGACCAGGTACATTCCGATGCTGGCGCGGATCGTGGTGATGTCGTATGTGCCCAGAAGTTCGATCACTTTTTTCAGGGAAGAGATCACGTCTTCGGGCGTCATAAACACTTCCGTATGTTCCGCGCCGATGTGTTCCGCCACCTGCCGCGCGTATTTGAGGTCAATGGCGTCTTCACTCATTCCGATGGCGAACGTTCTTATAGGACGCGTACTTTTCCGGGCGGCAATGGCGCACACCAGCGAAGAATCCAGCCCTCCCGACAGCAGGAACCCGACCTTGGCGTCTGCTACCAGACGTTTCTCTACACCGGCAACCAGTTTTTCACGTATTATGCGGCACGCGGTCTCAATGTCGTCCTGACACACCGCACTGACTTTTGAAATGTCGCGGTAGCATACGAATTTGCCGTTTTTGTAAAAGTGCCCGGGGGGAAAGGGACGTATCTCGAATACCACCTGTACGAGGTTTTTTGCCTCGCTGGCAAACACAATGGTGCCGTTTCTGTCATACCCGTAATACAGCGGCCGGATCCCGAACGGATCCCGGGCGGCGATCCATTCGTCCGTCCGCCCGTCGTAGATGACGCACGCGAACTCCGCGTCCAGTTTTGAAAAGAGGTCTGTCCCCTGTTCAAAAAAAGCGGGGAGGAGGATCTCGCAGTCGCTGCCGCTGCGGAACGTGTAGCCCAGGGCCTCGAGACGCGCCTTTTCTTTCTCAAAACCGTACAGTTCGCCGTTGCACACGGCCAGACAGCCGTTGAGCTCGAAAGGCTGCATGCCCTCCGGAGTCAGGCCCATTATCGACAGCCGGTGAAAGCCCATGGCTCCGCTGCCGGCCGCGATCATCCTGCTGTCATCCGGACCGCGCGATTTTGTCCGCGCGAACCCGTCGGTAAACGCGCGTTCGTCCGCAACGGGACCGCAATACCCAATTATCGAACACATTGCCGCTTCTCCTCACTCTACGTCCTGCAGGGCGTCGTAGCCCTCTTCGCCGGTACGCACTTTGACCACGTTCTCCACGTCATACACGAATATTTTGCCGTCGCCGATATGGCCCGTATAGAGCACTTTTTTCGCGGTCTCGATGACCTGCCGTACCGGCACTTTGCTGACCACGATATCCACCTGGATCTTGGGCAGCAGATTCGCTTCTATCTGAACGCCGCGGTAATACTCCGGCTGTCCTTTCTGCACTCCGCAGCCCAGCACGTGAGATACGGTCATACCGGTGATGCCTATATCCATCATCGCGTTTTTCAGCGCTTCAAACCGCGGTTCCTTGCAAATGATCTCTACTTTGGTGAATTTGGGCTGATCCGGATCGAACGATGGCAATTTTTTGACCGGGATCGCTTCCGCGGCAGGTACGTCGCCGTCAACGGCCTGCGCCTCGCTGTATCCGCCGATGCTTCCGTAATCCAGACTTTCCACCGCGGGCACAAAGTCGGCGTACGCGCTGGGCAGACCGTGTTCGGTCTTGTCCAACCCTTTGATCTCTTCTTCGAGTGAAACGCGCAGGCCTATAGTCTTCTTCAGCACCAGGAACGTTGCCGTCATCATTGCGGCGGTCCACGCAAGGATCGCGAGAATGCCCAGACACTGTACGCCGAGCAGCCTGAAACTGCCGGTGTAGAACAATCCTTTCAGCCCGGCGGGAGCGGCGGGATCCGCCAGCAGCCCGACGGCAACCGTGCCCCACACACCGTTGGCCAGATGCACGCCCACGGCGCCGACGGGGTCGTCAATATGAAGTTTTATATCCAGAAATTCCACCACAAGCACCACGATCACGCCGGAAACGGCGCCGATCACGGCGGAACCCAGCGCGTTGACTGCGTCGCAGCCGGCGGTAACGCCCACGAGTCCGGCCAGTGACGCGTTGATGCACATGGAGACGTCCGGCTTGCCGTTCCTGATCCACGTGAAGATCATCGTCACGCACGTTGCCACCGCGGGGGCAATAGTGGTGGTGACAAAGATGGAAGCCAGCGACGTGCCGTCCCACGCGGCCGCGCCGTTGAAGCCGTACCAGCCGAACCAGAGAATGAAGCAGCCCAGCGCGCCGAGCGTTATGGAATGGCCGGGGATGGCGTTGACTTTTTTCACTTTTCCGGCGTTATCTTTTATATATTTGCCCAGCCGCGGTCCGACCATGATCGCGCCGATCAGCGCGGTGATGCCGCCGACGGAGTGGATCGCCGCGGAACCGGCAAAATCGTGAAAGCCCAGTTTTACCAGCCAGCCTTCCTGATTCCAGACCCAGCCCGCTTCAATCGGATATACGAACAGTGAGATGACGCCCGAATAGATGCAGTAGGAGATGAACCGGGTCCGTTCCGCCATTGCCCCCGACACGATCGTGGCGGCGGTGGCGCAGAATACCAGGTTGAAAACGAACGCCGGCGCGTTGCCGTCCTTCAGAAACGCCCCGAAGTCAGTGAGGATCTTTAGGTTGGGAACGCCGATGATCCCGAGCACGTAATCTTCCGCCATCATCAGGCTGAAGCCGAGCAGCACGAATACGACCGTGCCGATGCAGAAATCCATCAGGTTCTTCATTATGATGTTGCCGGCGTTTTTGGCGCGCGTGAATCCGGTCTCCACCATGGCGAATCCGGCCTGCATGAAGAACACCAGCGCCGCGCCGATCAGGAACCATACGCCGAAAACTTCTTTTGAAGCGCTCGCTTCTATTAACTTTGTGATCTCTTCCGTAAACATAAAAACCGCCTCTTTAATTAACGAAGGGGTGAGACCCGCGCTCAAAACGCGGGCTCAAAACGCGTGCCCGGGACCCCGTTTTTTTGAACACGGGTCTGTCCCCATGTTTATAATTCATCTGACGCTGAACAGAATATCCGCGTATGTGGGCATCGGCCAGTATTTTTTGTCGGTGACCGTTTCCGCCTCGTCGCAGGAGAGCCGCAGCTCGCACATCTTCGGCAGGACGTTGTCGCGGATCATCGCGGACTCGCTGATGATATCTCCGGCATCGTGGAGCGCAATCACAGCGTCCTGAAGTTCGGACGTCCGGGCGGCGATCGCGTCGGTAAGGTCGGACAATTTCCGCACCAGCGCCGTTTCGTACGCGCAGGCGAGGGAAGGATCCAGCCCTTTCTTGGCGGCGGCGTTGCGGGCAATGTCCGCGCTGAAACGCTCAATCGCCGGCGTGATCATCGTGCTCGCCATGTTGATCATGGTATTGGCCTCGATGGTCACGGTCTTGCAGTAATTCTCCAGCATGATGTCGCGGCGGGAACGCAGTTCTTCCACGGTGAAAACTTTGTGGGAGGTGAGCATATCCACGTTCTTCTTATCCATCAGGTGCGGCATGCAGTCGGCGGTGGTGCGGTAGTTGAGCAGGCCGCGGACTTCCGTTGCCTCCCGGATCCAGGCGTCGTCGTAACCGTTGCCGTTGAAGATGATGCGTTTGTGCGCCTTTATGGTCTCTTTGATCATTTCGTGAAGTTCCGATTCGAAATCGGCCGCGCCCTCGAGCCGGTCAGCGTAGATCTTCAGACTTTCCGCTACCGCCGCGTTGAGCATGATGTTGGCGCAGGCAATGGAGTTCGATGAGCCCAGCATACGGAATTCGAATTTATTGCCCGTGTACGCAAACGGCGAGGTGCGGTTGCGGTCGGTGGTATCGCGGCTGAATTTGGGCAATACGTCGACGCCGAGTTTCATCTGCGTTTTCTCCGTTCCTTTGTACGGCGTGTCGGTCTCGATCGCTTCCAGAACGGCGTTCAGTTCGTCTCCCAGAAACATCGATATTACCGCGGGAGGCGCTTCGTTGGCGCCGAGTCGGTGGTCGTTGCCTGCGGTGGCCACGGAGATACGCAGCAGATCCTGATAATCGTCGACCGCCTTGATTACGGCGCACAAGAACAGCAGGAACTGGGCGTTTTCGTACGGGGTGGCGCCGGGCGAGAGCAGGTTATGGCCGTCGTCCGTCTCTATGGACCAGTTGTTGTGCTTGCCCGATCCGTTGATGCCCGCGAAAGGCTTTTCGTGAAGCAGGCAAACAAGGCCGTGCTTTGACGCGATCTTTTGCATCATTTCCATCGTCAGCTGGTTGTGGTCGGTGGCAATGTTCGTCGTTGTGAAGATCGGCGCCAATTCGTGCTGCGCGGGGGCAACTTCATTGTGCTCGGTCTTTGCCATGATCCCGAGTTTCCAGAGTTCTTCGTTCAGCTCCGCCATATACGCGGCGACTCTCGGTTTGATCGTGCCGAAGTAGTGATCGTCCATTTCCTGCCCTTTGGGAGGTTTCGCGCCGAACAACGTGCGGCCGGTGAAGCGCAGATCCGGGCGGGCGTCATACATTTCTTTGGAGATCAGGAAGTATTCCTGTTCCGGACCGACGGAAGAACTTACGTGCCTTGCGGCGGTGTTGCCAAAGAGGCGCAGGATGCGCAGCGCCTGCTTGTTGAGCGCTTCCATGGAGCGCAGCAGCGGCGTCTTTTTGTCCAGCGCGTGGCCGCCGTAAGAGCAGAACGCCGTGGGGATGCAGAGCGTATTGCCCTTGATGAAAGCATATGAAGTAGGATCCCAGGCGGTGTATCCGCGGGCTTCGAACGTTGCCCGCAATCCTCCGGAGGGGAAGGACGACGCGTCCGGTTCGCCTTTGATCAGTCCTTTGCCGGAGAACTCCATGATCACGCCGCCGTCGGGCGAGGGGGCAATGAAACTGTCATGCTTTTCCGCGGTTATTCCGGTGAGCGGCTGGAACCAGTGGGTAAAGTGTGTCGCGCCTTTTGAAATGGCCCAGTCCTTCATCGCGGCGGCGACTTCATTTGCCAGACCCGGGTCCAGCGCGGCGCCTTCATCTATTGTATGTTTCAGGGAAGCATACACTTTTGCGGGCAGTTTGGCCCTCATTACTCTGTCGTCAAACACCATACTTCCGAAGTACTCAGGTATCGTTTTCATGGTCGTGCTCCTTTCCGTGCTGCAAATGGCGAAGGGCGCCTTTCGTTGTTCAAAACATGAAAGACGCCCTTGCCTTTAAACTGTATCTGTGCAAAAGAAAAGGCGCCTTCGAACCGACCGGTCCAAAGACGCCATTGCCTTTACGCGGGGCAGTATACACCCGGCGCCGTCGGTTGTCAACACTTTTTTTGAGCGATTTTTTAAACATGGGGACAGACCCCGTGTTCAAAAAATTGTTGACACGGGGACAGACCGGTTGTATAATCCGGGACGAGCAAAGGCGTTCATTTTCGCGTATGTTTGTGCGCGAAAGTGGACGCCTTTCTGCTTTTACCCGGTGAAGCGGCAAATTGCCGTTCCGCGCGCCGGGGGAAAGGGGAGGATGTCATGCTCAGAGAAGGCGAAATCAGGATCCCGTCCGGATGCGCTATCGCCGCGGTCATATCAAAAGCCGGGGAGCGCATGACCGGCGAAAAAATAATTGATGCGATGAGACCCATGCGGGACCGCTCCAACGGGCTCGGCGGCGGATTCGCGGGATACGGCATCTACCCGGAGTACAAAGACCTCTACGCGCTGCATATGTTTTTTGACTGCCGCGACACCCGCAAAGCCTGCGAAGCGTTTCTGAAAGAACGGTTCGAAGTCGTGAAAGGCGAACTGATACCCACGCGCAAGATCCCTGAGATCACGGACGAACCCATCATCTGGCGGTATTTTGTCCGTCCTCTGCGCTCCTGCCTGGAGGATCGGCAGCTGGACGAAAAAGAGTTCGTTGTCCGCACGGTCATGAAGATAAACACCGGAATGAACGGCGCGTACGTTTTCTCCAGCGGCAAAAACATGGGGACCTTCAAGGCGGTAGGTTTCCCGGAAGACGTTGGCCGGTTCTACCGGCTGGATGAATATGAGGGCTATAGCTGGACCGCGCACGGCAGATATCCCACCAATACGCCCGGCTGGTGGGGCGGCGCGCATCCGTTTACGCTGCTGGACTATTCGGTGGTGCACAACGGCGAGATATCCTCCTACGACGCGAACCGTCGGTATATAGAGATGTTCGGTTACAAATGCACGCTCAAAACCGACACGGAAGTCATAACATATATTCTCGACTATCTGCTTAGGCGGCAGGGGCTTACCCTGGAGGAAGCGGCCAACGTCATTGCCGCCCCGTTCTGGAGCACGATTGCCGCCAACCCGGATCCGGTCATCCGTAACAGGCTCCGTTACCTGCGCACAGTATTTCCAGGCCTGCTGATCACGGGACCGTTTTCGATCGTTCTCGGTTTTGACGGCGGACTGATGGCTCTCAACGACCGGCTGAAACTGCGCTCCATGGTGGTGGGCGAAAAAGGCGAGCGAGTATATATTGCCAGCGAAGAAGCGGCGATCCGCGCGATGGAGCCTGACGCTGAACACATTTGGGCCCCGTCCGGCGGCGAGCCTGTGGTCATCCAAGTAAAGGAGGGGAGCTTCTGATGGGAGTCGAATTCATATATCCCGAATTTGAAGTTGTCCGAAATCAGGACCGCTGCATCGCGTGCCGTGTGTGCGAGCGCCAATGCTCCAACGAAGTGCACCGCTTCAGCGAAGCGCGCGGGATCATGCTGAGCGACGAGGAAAAGTGCGTCAATTGCCAGCGCTGCGTATCGCTGTGCCCCACCCGTGCGCTCAAGATCGTAAAAAGCGACTGCGTGCTCCGGGAAAACGCCAACTGGAAAAACAGCACCGTAAAAGAGATATACAAGCAGGCAAACAGCGGCGGCGTGCTTCTTTCGTCCATGGGCAACCCAGAGCCCCTGCCCGTTTACTGGGACAAGATCCTGATCAACGCCTCGCAGGTCACTAACCCGCCTATCGATCCGCTGCGCGAACCCATGGAGACCAAAGTATTTCTGGGCCGGAAGCCCGCACAGCTCGAGCGGGACGCGCAGGGCCGCATCAAATGCGAACTGCCGCCGCAGATCGAGCTGGCAATGCCGGTGATGTTCTCCGCCATGAGCTACGGTTCCATCAGCTACAACGCGCACGCCTCGCTCGCCCGCGCCGCCTCTGAGCTGGGAATACTATACAACACCGGCGAAGGCGGACTGCACGAAGACTTCTACAAATACGGCGCCAACACCGTCGTGCAGGTGGCCTCCGGACGTTTCGGCGTGCATGAAGACTACCTCAACGCCGGCGCGGCGATCGAGATCAAAATGGGGCAGGGCGCTAAGCCCGGTATCGGCGGCCATCTGCCCGGCGCCAAGATCGTCGGCGACGTGTCGCGCACGCGCATGATCCCCGAAGGATCGGACGCCATCTCGCCCGCACCGCATCACGATATTTATTCCATCGAAGACCTGCGGCAGCTGGTGTTCTCGCTGAAGGAGGCCACGCAGTACAAAAAGCCGGTCATCGTGAAAGTCGCGGCGGTGCATAATATTGCCGCCATCGCCAGCGGCATCGCGCGGAGCGGGGCGGATATCATTGCCATCGACGGGTTCCGGGGCGGTACCGGCGCGGCGCCCACACGGATAAGGGACAATGTAGGCATACCTATCGAACTGGCGCTGGCGGCCGTGGATCAGCGGCTCCGGGACGAGGGGATCAGGGGCAACGTGGCGTTGATCGCCGGCGGCTCCATCCGTTCCGCATCTGATGTGGTCAAAGCCGTGGCGCTCGGAGCGGACGCGTGCTATATTGCCACCGCGGCGCTGCTGGCGCTGGGCTGCCACCTGTGCCGCACCTGCCAGACAGGCAAATGCAACTGGGGCATAGCGACGCAGCGGCCCGACCTGGTCAAACGCCTGAACCCGGACATAGGCATGAAGCGGCTGGTCAACCTGATGACAGCCTGGCGCCGCGAGATCATGGAGATCATGGGCGGCATGGGAATCAACTCCATCGAGGCGCTGCGCGGCAACCGGCTCATGCTCCGCGGTGTAGGTCTGAACTCGGAAGAACTGAAGATCCTGGGCATTTCCCACGCGGGAGAGTAGGACCGGGGGGAGCGCTTATATGAAACGAGTTTATGTTAACGAAGAATGGTGTCTCGGCTGCCACCTGTGCGAATATAACTGCGCTTTTGCCAACTCCGGGCTGGAAGATATGGTGCTGGCGCTGAAGGGCCGGAAACTGTTTCCGCGCATCCACGTGGAAGGGGACGACCGGATCACGTTCGCGGTATCCTGCCGCCACTGCACCGATCCGCTCTGCGTTAAGAGCTGCATTGCCGGCGCAATCTCGAAGCAGGACGGCGTGGTGAAGATCGACCGCTCCAAATGTGTGGGTTGCCTGACCTGCGTGCTGGTCTGTCCATACGGCGCGCTGGCGCCGGGGGAGGACGGCATCATGCAAAAGTGCGAGTTGTGTTTGGAAAACGCGTGCGGCGCTCCGGCGTGCGTCACCGGGTGTCCCAACAGGGCGATCGTATACGAGGAAAGGGGCGGTGCGGAATGAAGCGGTATGTTATTGTCGGCAACGGCACAGCGGCCGTAGGCTGCATCGAGGGCATACGCGCCGTTGACCGCGAAGGCGAGATCACCGTCGTGTCCGGAGAGTCCCGGCCGGTGTACAGCCGCCCGCTGATCTCTTATTATCTCGAGGGCAGAACGGACCTTGTCCGCATGAGATACCGCGGCAATTCGTTCTACGCGGACAACGGCTGCCGTGTGCTGTACGGGCGGCGGGCAGCGGCCGTTGACCCGTCGTTGCGCGCGGTCAAACTTGACGACGGCACGGAACTGATCTATGACAAATTATGTATTGCCGCCGGTTCGCGGTCGTTCGTACCTCCGTTCGAAGGTCTGGATTCGGTAAAAGACCGGTTCACGTTTATGACGCTGGATGATGCCCTTGCGCTGGAGCAGGCGCTGGGGACCGGGCGGGACAAGCGGGTGCTTATTGTTGGCGCCGGGCTGATCGGGCTCAAGTGTGCGGAGGGAATAATTGACCGCGCAAAGAGCGTCACGGTATGCGATCTGGCGGACCGCGTGCTGTCCAGTATCCTGGACGGAGAATGTGCCGCCATTGTCCAAAAACATCTCGAAGAGCACGGAATAACGGTAATGCCGGGCGACACCGCCGTGAAGTTTGACGCGCGGCGTGCGGAGATGAAGAGCGGGCGCAGTGTGGAGTTTGACGTACTGGTGCTCGCCGTAGGCGTGCGGGCCAATACGGAGTTGATAAAAGCGGCGGGCGGCAACGTCAACCGGGGCATCATCGTCAACGAAAAAATGGAAACCGATCTGGCGGATGTTTACGCGGCGGGGGACTGCACAGAAGGATTTGACGCCTCTCTGGGCGAACGCCGCGTGCTGGCGATACTGCCCAACGCTTATGCACAGGGACAGACCGCAGGCACGAATATGGCCGGCGGGGACAGGACCCTGGACAACGCGATCCCCCTGAACTCGATCGGTTTTTTCGGACTTCACATGATGACCGCGGGCAGCTACACGGGGGAAATGACAGAGGAACGTAACGGGCCTGCGCTGCGGCGGTTTTTCGTCGAAGACGGGCTGCTGAAAGGCTTTATACTGATCGGCGACACTGTGCGCGCCGGGATCTACACGTCGCTCATCCGCGACCGTATCCCGCTGGAAACGCTGGAATTCGGGCCTGCTGCGCACGAGGCGACCAGCGCGATATACTCGCGGGAAGCACGTAGAAAAAGGTTCGGAGGTGTGGTATAATGATCGACGCCGGAGGAATGGGGTTTTGCGAAATAAACGATGCAGTCCGGGCTGCCGGGAGCGTTGCCGCCGTTAAAAACTGTCTGGGTCAACGGTTCATCTGCGCCGGTATGTCCGGCGTCGACGTCACGATCG
Organism: uncultured Ruminococcus sp.; assembly: GCA_902782885.1. GTDB lineage: Bacteria > Bacillota > Clostridia > UBA1212 > UBA1255 > UBA1255. Next base: position 14,616 of record CACZOW010000145.1, read on the forward strand.
AAGGGGTGCCGGGCAACGCGCTGGGCGCCTACCTGAACGGCGCCACGGTAACGGTGTCGGGCAACGCGCAGGACGCGGTGGGCGACACCATGAACGACGGCCGGATAACGGTATTCGGCAGCATCGGCGACGCCGCCGGATACGCGATGCGCGGCGGTTCCATATATGTGCGGGACAACGCGGGCTACCGCGCCGGGATCCATATGAAGGAGTATAAAGATAAGGTCCCGGTGATCGTGATCGGCGGCTGTGCCGGCAGTTTTCTCGGAGAATATCAGGCGGGCGGAGTGATCGTCGTACTGGGCCTCAACTCTGACGGGCGCCGGATCGTGGGCAATTTCCCCTGCACCGGTATGCACGGCGGCAAAATGATACTGCGCTCCGAATGCGGGGATATCCGATTCCCGAACCAGGTGACCGCACGGGCAGCTTCGTCGGAAGATCTTGCGGAGATACGCAAGTATGTTGACGAATATTGCCGGCTGTTCGGCATTGACCCCGTGGAATTAATGGACTCGCCGTTCACGGTCGTGACCCCCGACAGCGCAAACCCTTACAAACAACTGTATGTAGCGAATTGACCGGATGCCGGACGCACGGCACAGCGCGGCATCCCGGACGCGACAGGAGGAGCATATGAACTACTCGAAAGACGAAGTACTCCAGTATGTGGAGGAAGAGGATGTGAAATTCATCCGTCTTGCGTTCTGTGACGTATTCGGAAAGCAGAAAAACATATCGATCATGCCGGATGAATTGCCCCGGGCGTTTGAACACGGCATCGCTTTTGACGCCTCCGCTATCGACGGCTTCGGCGACGAGGCGCGCTCCGATCTGTTTCTGCACCCGGACCCGGGAACGCTGACATGGCTGCCCTGGCGCCCGGAACACGGAAAAGTGGTGCGGATGTTCTGCAGCGTTACATACCCGGACGGCCGCCCGTTCGAGTGCGACACCCGGAGCCTGCTGATAAACGCTGTCCGGGATGCCCGGGAGGCGGGCCTTTCGTTTTATTTCGGGGCGGAACAGGAGTTCTACCTGTTTGAACTTGACGAGCGGAACGAACCGACGCGGATACCTTACGACCGGGCGGGCTATATGGATATTGCCCCCGAAGACCGCGGCGAGAATGTGCGGCGCGAGATATGCCTGACTCTGGAGCAGATGGGTATCTATCCGGAGAGCTCGCATCACGAGGAGGGGCCGGGGCAGAATGAGATCGATTTCCGCTATACCGAAGCGCTTGCCGCCGCGGACAACGTGATGACGTTCCAGACGGTGGTCAGGACCGTGGCCAGGCGGAACGGCCTTTACGCGGATTTCTCGCCCAAACCTATCGTCGGCGCGCCGGGCAACGGCTTTCATATCAACTGCTCCGTGAAGCCCAATCCGTACTCCGTCAATTTCCGCCGCATGATCGCGGGCGTGCTGGCAAAGGCAGTGCCGTCAACGCTGTTTTTCAACCCCTGCGAGAAGTCCTACGCGCGTCTGGGCAACATGAAAGCTCCGCGGTACGTCTCCTGGTCCCCGGAAAACCGGTCGCAGCTGGTGCGCGTGCCCGCGGCCGCGGACGAGTACCGCCGCGCGGAGCTTCGTTCCCCGGATCCTTCCTCGAATCCTTATATTGCGTTCACGCTCATGATCAGAGCCGCGCTGTACGGCATACAGAATCAGCTGGAACTGCCCGAACCGGTGGAATTGAATCTGTATCAGGCGGATTCCGAAATGCTGTCCGGCCTGGCAGAATTGCCGGAAACGCTTGAAGAGGCCAGAGCGGCGGCAAAGGCCGATCCGTTTATCAGGTCCTGCATTCCGGAGAGCATCATCGACATTTACTGCGCGGAGTAACGATTTGCTCCGTGCGGATCGAATAGCGGCGAAAGGGGGGAACGGGATTGAGCCTTAGGGAGCAGGTCTACAGCGTGCTCGTGGTCTCGGCGTCTGAAAAATTCAATCAGGCGCTGCCGGAATTTTTCCCTGTTCCGGTGTTCTCGCCGCTCAATATCGTTTCTAACGTGAGCTCGGCGCGTCGGGCGGTATCGGAACGCGATTTCGATCTGGTGATCGTCAATTCGCCGCTGCCGGATGAGTCGGGAGTGCGTTTTTCCGTTGACACCGCGGGCGCGAACAATTCCGTCGTGCTGTTTCTGGCGCGGCCGGAGCAGTATGACGACGCGTTTGACCGGCTTGCCGAACACGGAGTATTTCTGATGCAGAAGCCGCTCTCGCGGCAGACGTTTCAGCTGGCGGCGGGCTGGCTGATCAGCGCGCGGGAACGGGTGCGCAAGACCGAGAAAAAGACGCAGTCCATCGAGGCGAAAATGAATGAGATCCGCCTGGTCAACCGCGCCAAGTGGATGCTGATCAGCGAATTGAAGATGACGGAGCCCGACGCGCACCGGTATATCGAGAAACAGGCGATGGACCGTTGCGTTTCGAAGCAGCGGATCGCTGAAGAGATCATAAAAACATACGGTTAGGACCGGCGGTTAGGACCGGGCGGCGCGGTCCGGGGGTTATTTGGCGTTGACCGCCACGGCGCGGTAGATCGGGAGGCCGGCTTCGGTGAAGCGGCGCTCGTATTCGGTCATTATGTTGTCCGCGGGCGCTTCGTCCAGCACCGTTACGTCGAATCCGGCGCTGCGGTAGCCGTCAACGGAGAATTCGAACAGCCCCTGGTTATCGGTCTTCTGGCGGATGACGCCGCCGGGCCGCAATATGCGCCGGTACTCTGCCAGCAGCGCCTCGTGGGTGAGGCGGTTCTTGAATTGCTTTTTGCGCGGCCAGGGGTCGGAGAAGTTCAGATATATGGCGTCGATCTCGTTGTCCGCGAAGCATCTGGTGAGTTCCCGCGCGTCGCCGACAATAAAGCGCACGTTCTGCTGCGCCGCCAGCACCGGGTCATCGAACACTTTTTCCATTGCCATCATGATAACGGTGGGCACAACTTCCAGCGCCAGGAAATCCACGTCCGGGCGCGCTTTGGCCATGCCGCTGACGAACGCTCCCTTGCCGCAGCCGATCTCCAGGTGCAGTTCTTTTTTTGAACAGGGGACAGACCCCGTGTCAGGAATTAGGGCCTTCTGAGCTGACGCGGGGTCTGTCCCCGTGTCAAAAAACGGAGCCTTCTGAGTTGACGCGGGGTCTGTCCCCGTGTCAAAAACGGAGCGCCATTGCCCGCGGCACTGTTCGGGCCCGGACACCAGCAGTGGGCTTACGCGCGCGAAGCGCTCATCAAAGTGTTTTTTGCTGCGCGGTCGCATGGGCTTTCTCCTCTTCCTCCAGAACGCGGTAGGCGACTTTACCCACCAGCGTTTTGGGCATATCGTCACGAAATTCGATGTCGTACGGCATGGCGTAGCGGGCAATATTCCTGCGGCAGTAATCGAGTAATTGACGCCGCGTCTCCTCGGTGGGCGCGTTGCCCGCGCTGAGTTTGACGAAGGCCTTGACCTTCTGGATCTTCAGCGGATCCGGCACGCCGATGACGCAGCTCATCTGTACCATCGGGTGCGCGTCGAGAATGTTTTCCAGCTGGCCGGGGTAGACATTGTAGCCGGACGTCACGATCATGCGCTTGGCGCGGCCGCGGAAATAGATGAAGCCCTGTTCGTCCATTGTCCCCAGATCGCCGGTGTACACCCACGTGAGCCCGTCGGCGTGGCGGCGGAGCGTCTGGGCGGTCTCTTCGGGATTGTCCATGTACTCCTTCATGACGGTGGGGCCCGCCAGCAAAATCTCGCCCTCTTCCCCGTAAGGTACCTCGCGGTCTGTCCCCGGTTTAACGATCTTGATGAAAGTGTCGGGGAAGGGGACGCCGATGCTGCCTTCCTTGGCCATGTGCGGCGGCGTGAGGCAGCAGGCGGTGACGGTCTCGGTGGTGCCGTAGCCTTCGCGCACCTGCACGGCGGCTTTGTGGGCGGCCAGGTAGCTGTCGAGCTTTTTCTTGAGCTCCACGGACAACGAGTCGCCGCCGGAGAATACTCCTTTGAGCGAGCTCATGTCGGCGCGCTCCATGTGGGGCAGCCGGAGCAGCGCTTCGTACAGCGTGGGTACGCCGGCAATGAAGTTGCATTTATATTTTGTGATGAGTTTGCCGTAGCTTTTGGGGGTGAAGCGGGGGACCAGCACGCAGCGGCCGCCCTGGCTGAGCATGGTGTGGATGCACACGCCCAGGCCGAAGCCGTGGAAGAGGGGCATCGCGGCCAGCATGCGGTCGCCGGGGTCAAACATCGGGTTGGCGGCGCAGACCTGCTGGCTCAGCGCGTTGAAGTTGCGGTTGGTGAGGACAATGCCTTTCGTTGTTCCCGTGGTGCCTCCTGAGTAGAGGATGACGGCGGGGTCGTTGTCGCCGTGCTTCGGGAAGTTGTGCGGTTTGCCGCCGGAATTGTCGGAATTGTCGGATACGGCCGCGGATCCGTCGGCATTGCCCATCTTCATGAAGTCCTTCCACCGGATCACCTGCGCGTTCGGCGGGAGTTTGGGCACTTTCCGGCCGGCGGTCAGGTCGTAGCCGAGCCTTACCGGCAGCGCGAGTTCGTCCCGTATGGAGGCAATGATCAGCGTACGCAGGTTTGTCCCCTGTTTAATTGCGGCGAATTTGCCGTAGAACTGGTCGAGGGTGACGGCAACGCGGCTGCGGGACGCGTTCAGATAGAATTCGATTTCCTTTTCGGCGGAGAGGGGATGGATCATGTTGGCGACGGCGCCGGCGAGGTTGACCGCGTACAACATGTAGATAGCTTGCGGGCAGTTGGGCAGCGCGATGGTGACACGGCCGTTTTCGCCGACTCCCGCCGCCCGGAGCGCGCGTGCGCATTTTTCGATCTCGTGCATCATCTCGCGGTATGTGGTGCCGCGGCCCATGAAGTCGAAGGCAATGTTTTCCGGGTACCGCGCGGCGGCGCTCCGGACCATCTCGTACATCGTGCCTTCGAAGTAGGTGAGGGAGAGCGGGATCCCGCCCGTGTAGGGCGCCCACGGCGTTTTGGCGGTCACCGCGGTGCAGGCGGTTTCGGTGTTTTCGACGTTGTCGACGCTGTCAGCGTCAATGCTGCTTATATTTTGCTCTGCTTCTGCCATATAGGTCAATTTCGTTCTGCGATCCTTTATGTTTTTGTGCCCGGGATACAGCAAGGCGCTCCCGTCCGCGCGGCTATTATATACTTAAACGCACGTTTTTGCAAAAACGTCATCGAGGACGTCTGTGAGCGTCAGGGAGAACTGCTGTTCAACGTCAGCTACCGTCCTAAGCAGCCCGGCCGTGCAGCCTGCCGCAGTGTCCGATTTGAACACGGGGTCTGTCCCCATGTTTAAATTCGGGGTCTGTCCCCGTGTTTAAAAATGTGCTATAATACCGGCCTGAGGGGATCAGCCCCGGGACGGTGAGAAGCAGGATGGCCAGGCGCAGGGAAAGCGGGCTCAAATTCGGAGATCAGGAGAAGAAAAATGCAAAACAGAGCCGGAAAGAGCGAAAAGCGGAACAGTCCGGCGAATTCGTGATGCAGCCGAAAAAGCGGCACTGGGGCGTGTTGATCGCGGTGACCGCGGTGCTGCTCGTCGCGGGAGTGCTGGTGTATCTGATTGCCCGCGGCAACGAGCGGCTGCGCATCACGAAAGTCGTTGTCGCCGACGCCCGCGTGCCCGAAGCGTTCGACGGGTTCCGGATACTGCAATTGTCCGACTTCAACGGAAAAAGCTTCGGCGAAGGCAACCGCACCCTGATCGAAACGGTCGCGGCGGAGGATTTTGACATCGCGGTGCTGACGGGAGATTATATTGCCCCCGGCGGCAGCCTCGAAACCTTCGAACCGGTCGCAAATCTCCTCGAGGCCCTGGCAGAGCTCGGCAAGCCCGTATATTATGTGCTCGGTGAAAACGACGTTGAGACGCCGGACAACGCCCCCGACGGCTGGAACCGCTGCATTGAACAGGGGGACAGTCCCGTGGCGCAAAAACTCGATGAGTTGGGGGCTAAGTGCGTTTACCCGATCACCATCATCGAACGTGGCGGCGCGCGCATTTTCCTCACCGGCATCACATATTATGAAAAACTGTTCGACTCGTACAGCTTCGATTCGGACAAAGATTTCAGCATCTGCGTGACCCATGCGCCGATCGATTACGACGTGGACAAACGGCTCGAGTCGGTCAACCGCTACAGCTTCCGCGAGATCGATTTCGATATGTCGATCTCCGGCCATACGCTCGGGGGTCAATACCGCCTGCCCCTCCTCAAAACCCTCTACCTCAAGGGCTACGGCCTGTTTCCGCAGGAGAGCTACTCCTACGGCCTTCACAAGATCCAGAACCGCTACAGCTTCATCACCGCCGGTCTGGGCGTCAAGTCCGGTTTCCGCCTCTGCGACAGTCCCGAGATCGCCATCATCGAGCTGCACAGCTCCTGAACTTTTTTAAACACGGGGACAGACCCCGATTTTAAACACGGGGACAGACCCCATGTTAAAAAATGTTGCCCCGGGCGGCGCCTGATGCTATAATAAACCTTAAAGAGGCCGGAGATGCGGGAACCTGCGCCGGCGTGAAGAAAGAACTCAACGTTGACCGCAAAAAAACGGAGGTACGAAACACATGAAAAAAACGCTGCCGATACTATTGATATTGACGCTGCTCATGTCGCTGGCCGTATTGCCCGCGCACGCAGCCGGAGCTGCGAAAATAATTGATTACCCAGATTATCTCGAGGAAAGCGGAGAAACGCTGTACGGCTGTTTTGACAACATCCTTGTCGACGGAGGCCTGCTCCACGAGGACGGAAAAGCCAACTATTACCTCGATGAGCACAATAATCTTGTCGTCGGCCCATACGCCACGGTGGGCGTGGCAGGCTGGATGGCGTCAACGGTGGATATCCAGTCCTTCGGATACACTGTTGACGACGGCGAGCCAGTGCTCAGCGCCGAATTCATGGCTGAAGGCGAGGAGGGCGTAATGAACGCCGCCCAGGCGATCGGCTGCGAATATGCGAAGCGGTATTATATCAACATTGACGTCACACAAATGACGGGCATGCACAAATTCACATTCCTGATCCAGCTCGCGGACGGAAGCATCGTCACATTGTCCGGCAGTTCACAGTACGACGTCTGGATCAATTACGCGCCCTCGGCCGATGAAGTACCCAAGACGCCCGAACCCACGTTCGATCCCGATGCCTCCGGCGCGAAGGGCATCGTTTTCGAGTTCGTCGACGAAGCACTCCTGAACGGCGAGTTTTTCGCGGGCAGCAAGAACAATATCAATGATATTTACTATGACGGCGAGAAGAAATGCTACGTCATGGTGCTCGACGGCGAGATCGACCCGTACGTGTCGCTGCCCTTCGGCCTGCTGTCGTCGCTGGACGAAGCGTATACCGTTGACTGCGC
>CACZOW010000146.1 GCA_902782885.1 uncultured Ruminococcus sp.
CCGGATCAAGCGCCAGATAGCGGTTCCGGAGAAAGCGGGCGAAATTGACCGCCGCCTCGGTCTTGCCGCTGCCGTAGTGGCCGGTGAACAGATACACCGCGGTGCCGTTCGTGTGGTCAAGTCCGCTCATTTCGCGTTCACCTTCCGCTTCTTTTTAAAGATCAGTTCGCGCTGCACGAAGTAGCTGAGCAGGAACAGCGGCAGATCGACGCACAGTTTGCACACGATCCCCGGCCAGCGCAGAAGATCGCGGATCAGGTACGAACCCAGCATCCCCAGCCCAAGAATGATCAGCCACAGTATCGCGTAGCCTACCGCCTGCCGCACGCCCGCGGACTTGAAAACGAAGCGGCTGTTGAGAATGTAATTGACCACGCCGCTCAGCACCCGCGCGGCGAAATACGACACCGGCACCGCCAGCGAAGGCAGGGGTTTCCCCCAGATCAGCGGGCACAGCGCGTACAGGAACAGCGCGTACAGCAGGTAATCCACCAGAAACGAAATGAGCGAGGCGCTGATGAATTTGAAGATCTGGCTCAGCACCCGGAGCGAATCGCGCACGGGGTGGAAATGGGAGCCTGCGTTGTTGTCGATGTAGATCGTCTCGATCGGCACTTCCACGAAGGGCATGCCCCAGCCTTTGAGCGCCAGCAGCATGTTCATTTCGTATTCGTAGCGGTCGCCTTTGAGTTCCAGCATATCCGGTATCGAGTACTCGGGAATGCCGCGCAGTCCTGTCTGCGTGTCGTGGATCGAAAGTCCGGTGGCGAGCTTGAAGATGCCGCGGGTAAAGCTGTTGCCCAGCCGCGAGCGGAACGGGATGCTTTCTTTGTCCCGGAACCGGCCGCCGATCACCAGCGCCTCGGGGTTTTCCCGGCAGGCGTCGGCGACTTTTTTCAGGCTCTCCAGCGTGTGCTGTCCGTCGGAATCCGCGGTGATGACCCAGCGCGTATCCGGAAACCGTTCGGCGATGGCGGCGAGCCCGGTGCGCAGCGCGGCGCCCTTACCGCGGTTCTGTTCATGATGGACAACAGTATATCCCAGTTCCTCGCACGCCGCAAAATGCGCGCCGCACTTTTCTGGGTCGCTGCCGTCGTCAACGATCAGCGCCTCCAGCCCCGCGTCTTTCAACTCGCGGGCAAAGGCGGTCAATTTATCGTCCGGCTGGTACGCCGGGATGAGAATCACAAAATCCATATTATTGATCACTCGCTATTTATGCTGTCAGACCAGCTGCGCCGGTCCGAACGACTCCGGCAGCAGTTCGCTCAGTTTGAATTCGCGGACAGCGCTGCCGGGGCCGCTGTCCTCCGCGCCGGCGCACAGCACGGTCATGTCGCCGAACTCGCAAAGCGCCTGGCGGCAGATGCCGCAGGGCGAAATGGTATTGTCCGCGCCGCACACGCAGACGGCAATAAACTTCCGCTCCCCCGCTGCCAGCGCCGCGCCCAGCGCCACCCGCTCCGCGCAGGTGCCCGCGCCGTACGCCGCGTTTTCGAAGTTCGCGCCCGCGTAGATCCGGCCGGAATCCGCCAGCAGCGCCGCGCCGACTTTATAGTTTGAATACGGTGCATACGCGTTCTGCCGGGCAGCCCGGGAGGCGGCCAGCAGTTCCGCGCGGCGGGCGTTGGTGAGTGTTATCTTGCGAGCCATATTGCCGCCCTCCTCTGAAAAACGTCAGCGCAGGAATTCGCGCAGCCAGAGCGCGCTGTCTTTGTAAACGTAATTGTCCGCGCCGTAATCGCAGTGGATCAGCCCGAAGCGGAAAGAATCGCCGGCGGTCCATTCGAAATTGTCCAGCATAGACCATATGTAGTAGCCGCGCACGTCGATGCCCTCGTCGATGGCCTTCTTCAGCCACTCCAGGAAGCCCTTCAGGTATCGGATACGGGTGACGTCGTGCACCCGCGCCTGTCCGTCCGCGTCCGTGACGATCTGCTCTTCGCAGTTGTACGTGCCGTTTTCGGTGATGAAGATGGGTACGTCGACGCCGAAGTTCTCCGTAACGTTGTGCAGTGCGTCGTAGATCGCTCTGGGGTAGAACTCGGCGCCGTTGTCCATGTAATTGCCGCCGCCGAACTCCACCGTTTCCCGCACTTTGCCGGGTTCGACGGAGTCAACGACGCGGTTGTAGCAGTTGAGCCCGAAGAAGTCCAGCGGCTGACGGATCAGTTCGAAGTCGCCGGGCCGGATGTCGGGGAGGCAATCGCTCTCCGCCATATATTTGAGCAGCGCCCCGGTGTACCCGCCTTTGAACAGCGGATTCAGATAAGAGCGGTACGCCTTCTCATTCTCCAGTTCCGCCAGCGCGCAGTCGCGGGGATCCTCAGGCCGGGCGGGATGGTGATGCCACACGTCCACCACGATGCCGATGTTGGGCCGGCTGAGATCCAGCTCCGGCCGCTTTTCGCCGAACAGTTC
>CACZOW010000147.1 GCA_902782885.1 uncultured Ruminococcus sp.
GCGCCGTACTTCGGCACGGAGCGGCGCGAATTTTGTCTCATATGAGACAAGAATCCTTGCTATCAGCAGCGGAACCGCTATTTTCAGGCTTAAAAACGCTTTCACAAGCGCTTTGACATGCGAAAAAAGGATGAGAGAAGGAGCCGTTTTCTCAAAAATGAGCGATCTTTCACTTTTTTTAAGAAATCGACGAGGTTCCTTTCCTGATTCATCAAATTGACGAACTGCGGACCGATATGTTATGATTGACCCACTATTCGAAAGTTGGTTTTCAACATGGACAAACAGGTACAGACCATAAATTCACTGGCGCGGGGGCTCGCGATCATTGACCTCATACATGAACACGGGCGGCTGGGCGTGACCGAGCTGGGCAAGCTGCTGGGCGTCAACAAAAGCAGCGCCTACCGCCTCCTGAAGACGCTGGAAGAGCACGGCTACGTGGAGCAGGTCGCCGAAAACGGCAAGTACTCGCTGGGGCTCAAGCTGTGCAAATTCCGGGAGCGCGTGCTGGATTCGTACGATATCCGGGCGGTGGCGCATCCGTATCTGGAGGAGCTCACGCGGCTCACCGGAGAGGCGTCCGGGCTGAGCGTGCGGAAGGGCGACGAGGTGTATCTGATCGATTGCCTGAGCGCGCCGCATCATCTGGGTGTAAATCTGCAGGTAGGGGACCGGGAGGAACTGCACTGCACGGCGCACGGAAAGGCGATGTTGTCCGCGCTCCCGGAGGAAGAACAGCGCAGGCTGCTGGAGGGGGCGGAATTGACCGCGCACACCGTCAACACCGTTACGGACACCGAGCGGCTGCTGGCCGTGGCGAAGGCGGACAACGCGCGGCGGTACGCCGTTGACGACGAAGAGACTACACTGGGCATGCGCTGCGTCGCGGCCGATATCTACGATTTCAGCGGCAAAGTGGTGGCGTCGATAGGCATCTCGGGGCCCGTTGACCGCGTCGCCGAGGAAAAGATCCCCGAATACGCGGAGATCATAATAAAAATAGCCGACACGGTGTCGCGCCGGCTGGGTTATTGATTTTTTACAGCATCACTGCTTCGGATCATTACATCATCTAATTACAGCATCACAGCAGCGGTATGCCCGCGCTTTCGCAGGCCGCGACCGTGGCGTCGTCCCAGATGCTGGACTGCACTTCGCCGATGTGGGCGGAGCCCAGCATGAGCATGCAGAGCCGGGATTGACCGATGCCGCCGCCGATGGTGAGGGGCAGTTCGCCGTTCAGCAGCATTTTATGGAACGGCAGCTCGCGGCGTTCGTCGCAGCCGGCCAGCGTGAGTTGACGGTCCAGCGATTCGGGGTCAACGCGTATGCCCATGGAGGAGATCTCCAGCGCGTTGTCCAGTACGGAATTCCAGAACAGAATGTCGCAGTTGAGCGCCCAGTCATCGTAGTCCGGCGCGCGGCCGTCGTGGGGCTTACCCGAGCGCAGTTTGCCTCCAATCTGCATGATGCACGCGGTGTGGTGGCGGCGCAGGAATTCGCGCTCGCGCTGCTTCGGCGTCAGGTCCGGGTACATATCTTCCAGTTCCTGCGAGGTTATGAAGGCCACGTCCCGCTCCAGAACGGTGGTGAGCTGCGGAAATCTCACGTGCAGGCTGTCGTTGGTGTCGGCGATCGCTCCCACCACGGCGCGGACAATAAGCTTCAGATAGTCCAGGTTGCGGTTCGCGGCGGTGATGATCTTCTCCCAGTCCCACTGGTCAACGTAGATGGAGTGGATGTTGTCCGGCTCCTCGTCCCGCCGTATGGCGTTCATATCGGTGTACAATCCGCCGCCCACGCCGAAATGGTACCGCTTCAGCGCGAGCCGCTTCCATTTGGCCAGCGAATGGACCACCTGGGCGTCAATGCCGATCGCCGGCACGTCGAAGGCCACCGGCCGCTCGTATCCGTTCAGGTTATCGTTGAGGCCCGAACTTTCGGTGACGAACAACGGCGCCGATACGCGCTTCAGATTCAGCGCCTTTGCAAACTCGTGCTGAAAGGTGTCCTTTATGAACGCGATCGCGCGCTGCGTATCGTATTCGTCGAGGATCGGTCTGTAGTTTGCGGGAATAACGAGTCTGTTCATACGCATCTTCCTTTCGGGTCGGACGTCCGGTTCTGCGGCGCCTTGCCGCGTATTATAGCAGATTAGGCGGCAAATTGGTATAGCGGCGAAACAGCGCCTAATCGACCACTGTCACCTTTACGGTAAATGACTTGCCGCCGGCAATGGTTACGCTGACCTCGGCCGTGCCGGGGGAGAGGGGATAGATGAGGCCGCGCTGATTGACCTTGATGACCTCCGGATCGGAGACCTCGTAGGTGACGGGGAAGTTGACGGCGGAGATCATTTTGCCCTCGTTGTACACCTCGCCCCAGGTGTTGTCCGAGAAGCGCGCCAGGCCGCGGATCTGCTGAATGTGGCGGTCGGACAGCGACAATGTATACTCCGCGATCACGGGCGTAAATTCCACCACGGTGCGGGGCTGCGCGCCCTGGAACTCATAGAAATTCTCCCGCACGTACACTTTGAACTCATTCTCGAAGCGCCCGTAGCGCGCGATCACGCGGGTCTCGCCGGTCTTGCCTTTGGGGTAGATGCGGTTGCCCTTGATGGAGATCAGCGACGTATCGAAGCCCGAATATTTGACTTTTTTAACGTCGTTGAGCGCATGGGCGCCCAGCATCGGGTCCAGCCATACGAACGACACCGTGCCGTAGGATTCATCCTTCTGGATCTCCACGATCTTCACGTTGGGGGCAATGCCGATCATCGGCGGATCCGGATCCCGCTCCTGCAGGTAGCCTTCCTTAAGGATGCCGCGCTCGTCGGGGTCAATTGCCTCCGGTTCGCCGCGGTACAGCTCCAGCTTCACGGCCTGGAAGGCGGTGGCCCATTTGCCCCAGTTGCCGTCGGCGCCGTCGCTGAACGCGTAGCCGATAAATACCGGATCCTTCAGCTGGATGTGGCCGTCCGGCCGCCGCGCCACGCCCATGTTGTGGGAATACTGATACAGTCCCGTGCGCAGCAGCCCGGTCTGGCGGAAGGTCAACCCGTCCTCGGACTCCAGCAGCGCAATACCGCTTTGCTCCGAGAAACGGTTCTGGGTGCAGAGGGCAATGAATTTGCCCGCGTCCTCCAGATACGCCGCGTCGAATGAGTCCTGACTGTCGTGCCGCGCGTACACTTCGCCTTTAAACTCGAGCCGCGCGGGCCAGTCTTCCGCCGTGTCCGAGATCGCCAGGTACTCGAAACTGCCTTCGGGACAGATCCAGGTGTAGTAAACGTACAGCACGTCGTCCACGACTACCATGCTGGGCTCGCCCGCGCCGTATTTCAGGTCGTATTCGTCGTAATATACGATCGGCGCCGGGTCGCCGCCCCAGCCGCTGCCATTCCATTTTTCGTACGGGCCATCCGGCGTTTTGGAGCGGGCAACGAACACGTTGTTGTTGACGCCGCCGTTCGTGCTGACGATCGTCGACGTGTAGCCGAGATAATAATACCCGCCGAAGTAGACGATCCCGGGATCGCAGCAGGAGAATTTGTCCATGGAATCCGCGCAGGGCACCAGCACGACTTTTTCACCGCCGAAAGTCACGGCGTCATCCGAATGCTTGAGCGAGATCCAGTCCCACTCGCCGCCGTAGCCGTTGGTGGAGAACCAGGCGTCGCTCGTACCGTCCGCGTAGTACATGATCGTGGGGCCGTA
>CACZOW010000148.1 GCA_902782885.1 uncultured Ruminococcus sp.
TACGGTTCGGCATCAGCAGGAAGATGCTGCTCAGTGTCGTGCTGGTGACCGTATTGATCAGCGTGATTTCCACGATCAGCGGCTACTACCAGTACGACAACACGATCCGGAAGCTGTACAACGACCATGGCTACGAGATCGGGAATGTAATCCTGGACAACATCGACCACGACAAGGTAGCCCGGTACACCCAGACCTGGACCGAGGACGAGGACTACGCGGAGATTTCGGAATATATAAGGCGGGTGGCGGAGGCTTCCGATGTGGCGTTTATCTATATGGTGACCGTCAACGAGGATCAGACCATACGCTATGTCTTTGATTCCACGGGCACGCCCATCGGGGCGACCGATCCGGTCTCCTCGTATTTTGACGAGGTTTGGGAGACTTACACGAAGGGCACGAAGCCCGACAGCTATCTCGTTCGCCACTCTCAAAAATACGGCTATCTTACGTCGAGCATGCTGCCGGTGATCGACAGCCAAGGGAACATCGTGGCGCTGCTGCTGGTGGACGTGTGGATGAAGGTCATCATCTCCACACTGCGTACATACATCCTCAACACGGTCGTGATCTCCCTGGCGGTTCTGGCGGCCTTCGGCATCATCTACTGGTTTGTCATGCGCAGAAGCTTCATCCGGCCGCTGATGCGGATCCGGGACAACGTCACGGAATTCGCGCAGAACGACACGGTGATCACCACGTCGCTGGACGACATCCGGACGAGGGACGAGATCCAGGAGCTGGCGGAATCCATCAGCTGCATGGAGAAGGATATCGTTACGTATATCGACAATATCAAAACCATCACGGCGGAGAAGGAGCGCATTGGCGCGGAGCTGAACGTTGCCACGCAGATCCAGGCGGACATGCTGCCGCGTATCTTCCCGCCGTTCCCGGACCGCATGGAGTTCGATATCTACGCGACGATGGACCCGGCCAAGGAGGTCGGCGGCGACTTTTACGACTTCTTCCTGGTGGACGATGACCACCTGTGCCTGGTCATGGCGGACGTCAGCGGCAAGGGCGTGCCCGCGGCGCTGTTCATGGTGATCGCCAAGACGCTCATCAAAAATCAGGCGCAGCAGGGCAAATGCCCGTCGGAGATTCTCTACAACGTGAACAACCAGCTGTGCGAGGGCAACGAGGCGGAGATGTTCGTGACGGTTTGGCTGGCGATCATCGAGCTTTCCACCGGCAGGGGCGTCGCCGCCAACGCCGGGCACGAGCATCCGGCGATCCGCCGCGCGAACGGACAGTACGAGCTGGTGGTCTACCGCCACGCGCCTGCCGTAGCAGCGATGGAGAATATCCGCTTCCGGGAGCACGAATTCGAGCTCCATCCCGGGGACGCCCTGTTTGTGTATACCGACGGCGTGCCGGAGGCCACCGATGCCCGCGACGAGCTGTTCGGCACGGAGCGCATGCTGGAAGCGCTGAACCGCGAGCCGGAGGCGGACCCGCAGGCGCTGCTTGGCAACGTGCGCGAGGCGATCGACGGTTTCGTGGGCGACGCCGACCAGTTCGACGACATCACCATGCTGAGCCTGCATTACTCCGGGAATGCGGCGGAGGCGGCGGAACTCAGCTTGGAGGCGGCGGACGAGAACCTGGACAGGGTGATCGCCTTTGTGGACGAGCGTCTGGAGGCGCTGGACTGTCTGCCGCACGAGCAGATGCAGGTCGATGTTGCGGTGGAGGAATTGTTTATCAATATCGCCCACTACGCCTATGCGCCGCAAACCGGACCGGTTACCGTGCGGGTGGAAACGGAAAAGGATCCAAAGGCCGTTTCGATCACTTTCATCGACGGCGGGACCCCTTACGATCCGCTGGCCAAGGCGGACCCGGACATCACCGCTTCCGTAGAGGAACGGCCCATCGGCGGCCTGGGCATCTATATGGTCAAGCAAAGCATGGACAGCGTCGATTACAGGTGCCAGAACGGCAGAAATATGCTCACCATCCGAAAGAAGCTGAGCTGACGCCGGCTTCCTGACCTTCACTGCCATGTGCCGCAAACGATCAGCGTATCGAAAGGGAATGGCGGTCAAAACGGCTGGAGGCCCTGAAAACACGGGGTTTTCAAAGCCGCAGGGGTCGCCATGACAACGTTTTGACAATGCTTTTCATGAACCGCATTATTCTCAGAATGATTGTCGGCACGCTCGCATGAGCGACCCGCCGATCCGCGCAACCGCGGCTGCGTCGCTGGTTCGCTGATCATTGAATCCAGAGCCAACTGATTTTGTTAAAGTCAGTTGGCTCTTTTCTTTTGCCGCCGAGCGTCGACGAGGAGGATTCAGAGTAAAGCAAGACGTGATAATGAAATGAAAACGCAGCAGGAAACGGGCATATGGTCATGAATATACCGTTACGCGCCGCTTAAAGACTGAAAAACGGGCTTTTTTGTGATACGAGAGAGAACTACAGGAGGGAACGAAGATGGCAATTTATGGGTATATGCGGGTATCTTCAAGGGACCAGAACGAGGCCAGACAGAAGATTGAACTGGAGGCGTTCGGCGTGGACAAATTGTATATGGACAAGCAATCCGGCAAAGATTTCAACCGGCCGGAGTATCGACGGTTGATCGGCAGGTTGAAACCGGGCGACGTACTGGCGGTGAAGAGTATCGTCCGGCTGGGGCGCAACTATGAAGACATTCTGGAACAGTGGCGGATCATCACGAAAGAGAAGCAGGCGGCGATCGTCGTGCTGGATATGCCGCTGTTGGATACGCGCCAGGGGCGGGATCTGACGGGAACATTGATCGCGGATATCGTTCTCCAGCTGCTCAGCTATGTTGCCGAGCAGGATTCCTCTTCGACTAACAGGTATGGCAGTACGGGTCTCGGGATGCCGATCACAAAGAGCATCGTTGAACTGATGAACGGCGCCA